>LADM01000098.1 GCA_000961645.1 Gammaproteobacteria bacterium BRH_c0
GTCTTTGGCTACACTTATCTTGAGCGGGTATCGAATCGGGAAAAGCAGCTGCTCGAAGACCACCTGACCATGGATCACTGACCTTACCCAGAGCTTTCAGACTGGAATACAGATTATGCGCAAGAGTCAACGAAAGCCTGAGGCGCAAGCCCAGGCAATAGACCTGACACCGATGCTCGACGTGGTGTTTATCATGCTGATTTTCTTCATCGTGACAGCGACCTTTATCAAGGTGCCAGGTGTCGATGTGATGAAAACAGAAGCAATAAGCGCCTCCAGTCGCAAAGCGGCAATCCTGGTTGCCATCAATAGCAACAATGAAATCTGGATTGATAAAAACCAGGTGGCCCCCGATGCGGTCAAATTGCAGCTGATCCGGTTGCATACCGAAAACCCCAAGGGTGGCCTTGTTATTCAGGCCGACAACAATGCAAATGTCGAAACTCTCGGCTTGGTCGCGGATTCTGCGATTGAGATCGGCCTGACCGACATTGCCGTCTCGACTTTGACGGAGTAGATTGCCATGAACGTTGCATCCAGAATTGGTTTTTCATTCATCCCGGGCGCTGTCATCACGTTTTTGCTACTCGTTTTGATGTTCACGCTGATTTTTACTTCCAACCAGAAACTTGACGAGCAGGAAGCTCGCAAAATTGCCGATATTTTCCAGCCTGAAAGGGAAGTGGAAGAAAACACCAAGGAAGTAAAAGTTGAAAAACCGGATGAACCCGAGACCCCGCCACCGGCACTTCCCGATGTTGCGGACAAGTTCGAGGTTCCTGAAAATGCCATCAGTATGGCTGCGCCCAGGCTGGACAATTCACTGAATGTCAATCTGGGAGAGTTTGCTTCCGATACTGATTACATTCCTGTGTATGTTCCGCAGCCACAGTATCCGCGCCGCGCCCAGAGCAGGGGCGTCAGTGGCTACGCAGTAGTAAAAGTAACCATTACGACCACCGGTGCTGTCAGAGATCCGGTCATGATAGAAGAACATCCGACGGGTTATGGCTTTGGTAACGCAGCTGTGCGGGCTGCCCAAAAGCTGAAATACAACCCCAGGGTTGTCAATGGCACGCCTGAAGAGGTTCCCGGTGTGCTTTACAAGTTCTCGTTTGTGATCGAATAGTAGCGAGACCTGTCGTAATTAACAGAGCGAGTTGACTGAACAGGGTTTGGATATGCAAGTTAGCACCCTAGGTAAAATAAAATGGTTGCGTACAGCCGCCTTCCTCATACCCTTTGTGGTAGGTGTGGGAGTTCAGGCTCAGGAAGAGTCGGAACGCAAATACGATGATGTGAAAACAACGCAGCGTCAGGCCGTGGGGCAAAAATGCGGCAAGGTGCTGGAAGAAGTGCAGGCGCTTACCGAAAGTGAATCCTGGGCACCGGCTCAGCGTGCACTGCAAGGTGCAACGGCTGCCTGTACCACCAGCTACGAAAAGTCGCAGGTGTCCAACTTTCTGGGCTACGTGTATTACTCCCAGGACAAGTACAAGGAAGCGGTCCAGGCCTATACCAGCATGATCAAGGAGCCGGAGGCGGATCCCAGTCAGGTTATCAACACCCGCTACACCATCGCCCAGCTGTATCTGATCCTGGAAGATTATCCCAACGCTGTGCGCGAGCTCGAAGCCTGGATGAAGGTCTCCCCCATCGTCAGCGCTGACGCCAAAGTGCTGCTCGCCCAGGCCTACTACCAGATGGATCGCAAGAAAGAAGCCTTGCGCTATGTGGAAGAAGCCATCTCAGAGCAGGAATCCAAAGGCAATCTGCCGAAGGAAGGCTGGTGGAGCCTGCAGCGGGTACTTTACTATGAAAGTGGCGATTACAAGCGTGTTGCAGATATCCTCAAAAAACTGATCAAGCACTACCCGTCTTTCAGCTATTGGCGTCAACTGGGTGGCATGTACGGTGAACTCAACCAGGAGATGAATCAGCTGGTTGCCACGGAAGTGTCATATCTGGCTGGTGACCTCGACGAAGAGCGCCAGATTATCAGTCTCGCCTACATGTATATGGGTGCCAATGCTCCGTTTATGGCGGCACGCATCATCGAGAAAGGCATGAAGGAAGGCAAGATCGAGCGCACAGGTGCGAACCTGGAAATTCTTGGTCTCGCCTGGCAACAGGGTAATGATGCCAAGCGCGCACTGCCAGTGCTTGAAGAGGCGGCGAAATCCGCAGGTAAAGGCAGTCTGTATGCACGTCTTTCCGGTGTCTACCTGGATCTGGATGAAAATGAAAAGTCTGTTGCAGCCGCCCGCAATGCCATTAATCGCGGGGGCGTTGATCGCATCGACATTACCTATATGAACCTGGGTAACGCGTTGATCAATTTGCACTGCTATAACGAGGCTATCACGGCATTCCGTCAGGCTGCCAAGAGCGACCGCAGTGCCAAATATGCGAAGCAGTGGATCCAGTTTGCTGAAAAGGAAGGGGATCGACGAGCCCAGCTGATCGAAAGTGGCGCCAAGATTGCTGGCTGTAAAAAAGTCTGATTGATCCCACGCTGACCAGCCTCCGGGTCAGGCCAGCGTATCCGGCAAGACAGGCACAAAAAAACCGCAGCGAATGCGGTTTTTTTGTGCCTGGGAATTTACCAGGCAGGTCAATTTAGCCGTTTTGACCCGCCAGTCAGCTCAGGGCAGCAGATCGAGATTACGCACTGCGCCCTTGTCAGCGCTGGTAGCCAGCATGGCGTAGGCTTTGAGGGCAGCAGAGACCTTGCGGGGCCTCTTGAGGGCAGGTTTCCAGCCGAGTTCGCTCTGGGTTTTCCTGCGCTCTGCCAGTGTCTTTTCATCCACCTGCAGCTCGATGGACCGTTTGGGGATGTCGATCAGGATTTGATCGCCAGTCTGCACCAGGGCAATTGGCCCCCCGGCAGCGGCTTCAGGAGATACATGGCCAATAGACAGGCCCGAGGTACCACCGGAAAAACGACCATCGGTGATCAGGGCGCAAGCCTTGCCAAGCCCCTTCGACTTCAGATAGCTGGTAGGGTAGAGCATCTCCTGCATGCCCGGTCCACCTTTGGGGCCTTCGTAGCGAATGACGACCACGGCACCGGCTTTGACCCGGTCATTGAGAATGTCATCCACTGCATCCTCCTGGCTTTCGCAGATATGCGCGGGGCCAGAGAAAACATGCACGGACTCATCAACACCGGAGGTTTTTACGACACAACCGTCCGGTGCGATATTGCCGTACAACACTGCCAGACCACCTTCGCGACTGTAGGCGTGCTCCAGGCTGCGGATACAGCCATGTTCCCTGTCGGTATCAAGAGATGGCCAGCGGGTTGCCTGGCTGAAGGCTGTCTGGGTGGGGATACCTGCAGGTCCTGCCTTGAAGAAGGTGCTGACTGCATCCGAGGGTGAGCGGGCCAGATCCCAGATATCCAGGGCTTCGCTAAACGTATTGGAGTGAACAGTTGGCAGCCCATTATGGAGCAGGCCGGCCCTGTCAAGTTCGCCCAGAATACCCATCACCCCACCGGCGCGATGGACATCTTCAATGTGGTATTGAGGGCTGTTGGGCGCCACTTTGCAAAGCTGCGGTACCTTGCGGGACAGGCGATCAATATCTGCCATGGTGAAATCCACCTGGCCCTCCTGGGCAGCAGCCAGCAGGTGGAGGATGGTATTGGTTGATCCGCCCATGGCGATATCCATGGTCATGGCGTTCTCAAAGGCTTCGAAGCTGGCAATGGAGCGGGGCAGAACCGAATAGTCGTCGTCTTCATAATGCCGCTTGGCAATCTCGACGATGAGTTGGCCAGCGCGCTCGAACAGGGCTTTCCTGTCGGCATGGGTGGCGAGGACGGTGCCGTTGCCGGGCAGTGACAACCCCAGTGCTTCTGTGAGGCAGTTCATGGAGTTGGCGGTAAACATGCCGGAACAGGAGCCGCAGGTTGGGCAGGCAGAGCGCTCATACTCTTCCGCCATCTCGTCGCTGACACTGGGGTCAGCGGCAACCACCATGGCGTCGATCAGGTCCAGCTTGTGCTCGGCCAGTTTTGTCTTGCCTGCCTCCATCGGCCCGCCAGAGACAAACACCACGGGAATATTGAGGCGCATGGCAGCCATCAGCATGCCGGGGGTGATCTTGTCGCAGTTGGAGATACACACCAGCGCATCGGCGCAGTGGGCGTTAACCATGTATTCCACCGAGTCGGCGATGATATCCCGGGAAGGCAGGGAATAGAGCATGCCGTCATGACCCATGGCGATTCCGTCATCCACAGCGATGGTGTTGAACTCGCGGCCCACGCCTCCTGCCTTGGCAATTTCCACTGCCACCAGCTGGCCCATATCCTTGAGGTGAACATGCCCTGGCACGAACTGGGTGAAGGAGTTGGCAATGGCAATGATAGGCTTGTGGAAATCCTCATCCTTGAGGCCAGTGGCGCGCCACAGCGCGCGGGCACCGGCCATATTGCGACCCTTGGTGGAGGTGTGTGAGCGATAGGTAGGCATACAAAGTTCCTGGTTGAGCGGGGAAATATCAGGGCGGCAAGGATAGCAGAGGATCAGTGTCGGTGCAGTCCCGGATGGTCGCAAGGTGTGAACCAGGCAGCAGGCTATCAACACCGATAATAACCAGCGTAGTCCTGATATGGGTCAAGTGCGGTGCTGCCAAAAGCAAGCAAGATAATAGGGGCATAAGGTATCGCAGCGTTGCGATACCAAGAATGGCAGCCGGTGTTGGTGGACCGGAAGTCTACGACATCAATGTTGTCCGACAGTCGGCCTGTCAGCTGCCTCACAGGAATACACAGTATGCAGTCACTCCCGCACCACTACCGTGTCGAAACCAGTACCCGGCCCAATGGCCTGCTCGATAACCGCAGCGATGAGGGGGCAGTGCTACAGTCCGCACCACCAGTCCCCTTTGGCGGCCCAGGCGGCCAGTGGAGTCCTGAACACTTGCTGACTGCAGCGGTGTCGGGCTGCTTTATCCTAACCTTCAAGGCCATTGCCAGTGCCAGCAACCTTGGCTGGCAGGAGCTGGCTTGCCAGGTTGAGGGTACGCTGGACAAGGTGGAGAGGAAGATGCAGTTCACCGGGTTCAAGATCAGGGCGAGGCTGATCATCGAAGATGATTCCAGCCGCGCGCAGGCAGTGACTGCGTTGCAGAAAGCGGAAGCGAACTGTCTGGTGAGCAACAGCCTGAATTGCCCCATCCATCTGCACACTGAAATCCACATCTCGCCCTGACTCACTCTGGTCCGCTGCCATTGCAGCAGGCCAGCAGGTTGGGCATAGTTACGCCTTTCCGAACAGCTGGCAGCCCAATGACTGATTACCTGATTGCGCCCTCAATCCTTTCTGCGAATTTTGCCCGCCTCGGCGAAGAGGTGGATGCCGTATTGGCGGCTGGTGCCGATGTGGTGCACTTCGATGTGATGGACAATCACTATGTGCCCAATCTCACCATCGGGCCGATGGTGTGCAAGGCCTTGCGGGATCACGGTGTCACTGCGCCCATTGATGTGCACCTGATGGTGGAGCCGGTGGACGACATGATTCGGATGTTTGCCGAAGCGGGCGCCAGCTGGATCACCTTCCATCCAGAGGCTTCGCGTCATGTGGACCGCTCGCTGCAACTGATCCGTGACCATGGCTGCAAGGCCGGGCTGGTACTCAACCCGGCCACTGGTCTTGACTGCATCGACTATGTGATGGACAAGCTCGATGTGCTGTTGCTGATGTCGGTAAACCCGGGCTTCGGCGGGCAGAAATTTATCCCTGGCACCCTCAACAAACTGCGTGAAGCGCGCAGCCGCATTGACACCAGTGGCCTGCCCATCCGGCTGGAAATTGATGGCGGTGTTACCACCGCCAATATCCGTGAAATCGCTGATGCCGGTGCCGACATCTTTGTGGCCGGCTCGGCCATCTTTGGCGCTGACAACTACCGGGAAGTGATTGGCGCCATGCGCCAGGCATTGGTGTGAACCTGCTGCAGTCAAGGGCCTGCAGGTTTTAATGGGGGCGATAATCAACTAAAATGTGCCCAATCTCCAGGATTTGACCATGATAGCACCCCAGCTGAATTCATTTTTTCATGCCTCCAACCGTTGGCGATGGCGCCACTGGTAAGCGCTACTGTCCGTCCGGGCTTATGGTGCCCGCGGAGCCCCGGTCTTTTCCTGTAGAACACATTCAAGGCATGAACATGAATTCCCAACAGTTTGCTGAACTGGCTGCGCGCCAAAGTGGCCGCATTGCCATCACCCGCGAAATACTCGCCGACCTCGAAACCCCTGTCAGCTCCTATCTGAAACTTGCCCGCGGCCCCTATTCCTACCTGTTTGAATCAGTCCAGGGAGGGGAGAAGTGGGGCCGATATTCCATGATTGGCCTTCCCTGTCGCACCTTGCTGAAGATATACGACCACACCGTTTGTGTTGAAACCGACGGCCAAGTGGTTGAATCCTTCCACTGTGATGACCCTCTGGCCTTTGTGGAAGAATTCCAGGCTCGCTATACCTCGATCGAAACCCCTGATCTGCCGCGCTTCAGTGGCGGTCTGGTTGGCTATTTTGGCTACGACACCGTGCGGTATGTGGAGCCACGACTGAGGGCCAGTACCCCGCCGGATGAGCTGGGGGTACCGGATATCCTGCTGATGGTGTCGGATGAAGTGGTGGTTTTCGACAATCTGGCAGGTAAGTTGATTCTGATTGTGCATGCCGATCCAGCCGTGCCGGATGCCTTTAATCTGGCGCAGCAAAGGCTGGATGAGATTGAGGCGCGCTTGCATATACCCATTCCCGACCTGCCGCCAGTCAATCTGGCTGGTGGTGGCGTGGGTGAAAGTGCATTCGTGTCCAGCATGGGGCAGGCGGGCTATGAGGCCGCCGTTGAGCGCATCCGCGAATACACCCAGGCGGGGGATGTGATGCAGGTGGTGCCCTCCCAGCGCCTGACGCTTCCCTTCCCCGCCGAGCCCATCAATCTGTACCGCGCCCTGCGCAACCTGAATCCGTCCCCGTACCTGTTTTACCTCGATCTGGGCGACTTTCATATTGCCGGTTCCTCCCCGGAAATCCTTGCCCGCCTTGATCACGGCGAGATCACGGTGCGGCCCATCGCTGGCACACGCAGGCGCGGGCGCAGTGAGGAGGATGATCTTGCCATGGAGCAGGAAATGCTCGCCGACCCCAAGGAAATTGCCGAGCACCTGATGCTGATTGATCTGGGCCGCAACGACGTGGGTCGAGTATCGCAAACCGGCAGTGTCAAGGTGACAGAAAAAATGGTGGTGGAGCGTTTCTCCCATGTCATGCATATCACCTCTAACGTTACCGGTCAGGTCAAGCCGGGGGTAAGCGCCATCGATGTGCTGCGGGCGACGCTGCCAGCAGGCACCCTCAGCGGTGCGCCGAAAATCCGCGCCATGGAAATCATCGACGAGCTGGAACCTGTCAAACGCTGTATCTATGGCGGAGCAGTGGGTTACTTGGGCTGGAATGGCAATATGGATACCGCGATTGCGATCCGTACCGCTGTTATCAAGGACGGCAAGCTGTATGTGCAGGCAGGAGGCGGCATCGTCGCCGACTCGGTTCCCGCCCTCGAATGGAAGGAAACCATGAACAAGGCCAGGGCTGTTTTTCGCGCCGCCGCCATGGTGCTGTCGGCTGAAACTAAGGAGAAGGTCGCGCCATGATTTTGATGATCGACAACTACGACTCCTTTACATACAACGTGGTGCAGTACCTCGGGGAGCTCAATGCCGACGTGCATGTGGTGCGCAATGACGAGGTGACCCTGGCACAAATCGAGGCGCTGGCGCCGGAGAAAATAGTGATCTCGCCCGGCCCCTGCACACCCAATGAAGCGGGTATTTCTGTTGCGGCTATCCGTCACTTTGGCGGGCAGATCCCCCTGCTGGGCATTTGCCTGGGCCATCAGAGCATCGGCCAGGCCTTCGGCGGCAAGGTGGTGCGTGCGCGGGCGGTGATGCACGGCAAAACGTCCCCTATCTGGCACAACAGCCAGGGCGTGTTCGAGGGGCTGGTTAATCCCTTTGAGGCTACCCGTTACCACTCCCTGATCATTGAAAAGGAAAGCCTGCCGGACTGTCTGGAAATTACTGCCTGGACCCAGACGGATTCTGGCGAAATCGATGAAATCATGGGCGTGCGTCACCGCGAGTTCGCAATTGAGGGCGTGCAGTTTCACCCTGAATCCATACTTACCCAGCACGGCCATGACCTGCTGCGTAACTTTTTACAAGCGCCACAGGCTGAGCAGGTGAACCCATGAATATTCAGCAAGCCATAGCGCTGGTGGTTGAGCACAAAAACCTGAGCCAGGAAGAGATGGTACTGGTGATGCGCCAGATCATGACTGGCGGCGCTACCCCTGCGCAAATTGCTGGTTTCCTGGTGGCACTGCGCATGAAGGGTGAAACGGTTGATGAGATCACCGGCGCGGTGATTGTGATGCGCGAGCTGGCCAGTGGCGTTAGCGTGGAGGGCGATCACCTGGTTGATATTGTCGGCACCGGGGGTGACGGCGCCAATATATTCAATGTGTCTACCGCCAGCAGTTTTGTGGTTGCAGTGTCAGGTGGGCGGGTGGTCAAGCATGGCAACCGCTCCCTGAGCAGCAAGAGCGGTAGCGCCGATCTGCTTGAAGCGGCAGGTGTTCGGCTGGGGATAAGTTCGGAGCAGGTGGCCCGCTGTGTCAAAGAGTTGAATGTGGGCTTTATGTTTGCCCCGGCTCATCACAGCGCGATGAAGCATGCCGGACCGCCTCGCAAGGAATTGGCAATTCGTACCCTGTTCAACATCCTCGGTCCGATGACCAACCCCGCCGGGGTCAAGCGTCAGCTCATTGGTGTCTACGATCCGGCCCTCTGTCGTCCGGTGGCGGAAGTACTGATGCGGCTGGGCAGCGAGCATGTGCTGGTGGTGCACAGCGAGGATGGCCTCGACGAGATCAGCCTGGCCGCCAATACCCTGGTGGTGGAACTCCGCAATGGGCAGATTGGTGAATTTATGATTCAGCCCGAGGACTTTGCTATTTCCCGCCAGTCGCTGGAAGGATTACAGGTCAGTAGTGCGGCGGATTCCCTGGTGTTGGTGCGCGATGCGCTGGGTAAGCGCAAAACCCCCGCCGGGCAGAAAGCCGCAGACATGATTGCCCTCAACGCCGGAGCGGCGATTTATGTGTCTGGCGCTGCCAGCGATCTGAAGCAGGGGGTTGCCATGGCGCAGGATGCTATCGCCAGTGGCCTGGCCCTTGAAAAACTGACCGAGCTGGCGGTCTTTACCGATTGCCTTGGGGATACGGAATGACGGCCCCGACAATCCTGCGCACCATTATCGAGCGCAAATGGCAGGAAGTGGCAAAGTGCCGTGAGCAAAAAAGCATAGATAGTCTCATTGCCGATATTGCCGGGCAGTCTCCTCCGCGGGGTTTTGCCTCGGCACTGCGACAGCGCATTGAAGCCCGTCAACCCGCTGTGATTGCCGAAGTGAAAAAGGCGTCCCCCAGCCAGGGAGTGATACGGGCGGATTTTGACCCTGCAGCTATTGCTGCCAGCTACGAAAAGGGTGGTGCCGCCTGTCTGTCAGTGCTGACTGATGTGGATTTTTTTCAGGGCAGTAATGACTATCTGGTTGAGGCGAGGGAAGCCTGTTCACTGCCAGTCTTGCGCAAGGATTTTACCGTTGATCCTTACCAGGTTTATGAGGCTCGTGCGATTGGTGCAGATTGTATCCTGCTGATTGTCGCGGCGCTTGATCAGACAAGTCTGGTGGCACTCCACAATCTGGCCCGTGAGCTGGGCCTTGATGTGCTGGTGGAGGTGCATGACGGTCGTGAGCTGGATCGAGCGCTGCTGCTGGATACACCGTTGATCGGGATCAATAACCGGGATTTGCATACATTCAGCACCACCCTGGACACGACTTTCAGTCTCTTGGGCAGAATTCCTGATGATCGCCTGGTGATAACCGAAAGCGGCATCCACACGCGCGACAATGTGGAAGCCATGCTGGCGCATGAGGTTTACGGCTTTCTGGTCGGTGAGGCCTTTATGCGAGTACCCGAACCCGGTGAGCGGTTGCAGGAACTTTTCTTCCCGGCTTAACGGGTTTTATCGGGTACCGAATACCACCATGGTTTTGCCATGGACAGAAACCAGCCCCTGGTCTTCCAGGGTTTTGAGGACTCGCCCCACCATCTCACGGGAGCAGCCAACAATGCGACCGATTTCCTGACGGGTGACTTTTATCTGCATACCGTCGGGGTGGGTCATGGCATCCGGTTCGTTGCAAAGATCGAGGAGGGTGCGTGCTACCCTGCCCGTCACGTCGAGAAAGGCCAGATCGCCCACCTTGCGGGTGGTATCCCTCAGCCGGTTGGCCAGCTGGCGGGTGAGGGCAATCAGCACCTGGGGATGGCTGGCGGTGAGTTCGATAAACTTGCTGTAGCTGATCTCACCCACTTCACACTCGGTCTTGGTCTTGATCCAGGCACTGCGATCCTCGTGGCCAAACAGCCCCATCTCGCCAAAAAAATCACCGGCATTGAGGTAGGCGACAATCATTTCACGGCCCTCGTCGTCCTCGATGATAACGGTGACACCGCCCTTGATAATGTAATAGAGCGTATCGCTGCTGTCGCCAGCGTGGATGATAGTGCTTTTTGCCGGGTAGCGGCGACGATGGCAGTGACTGAGAAACTCGTCAACATCGGGAATGTGTGGTGTTATTGGTGCCAGTACCAAGATTATTCTCCTGTTTCACCCCTTTACGGGTTCCCTGTAAGATACGACATCCTTCATGCGGTGGATAGCGGCTATCGAATTTTACAAACGTGCTTGCTATCCAGCGCTGCACATAGGCAAGCAACTTTAGTAGTGGAAATGGTATGAAAGCAAGAGTCAGATGGGTCGGTGATGCAATGTTCCTGGGCGAATCGGGCAGTGGCCACACCGTTGTGATGGATGGACCGCCTGATCACGGGGGCCGCAACCTCGGTGTGCGACCTATGGAGATGTTGTTGCTGGGTATCGGTGGATGCTCCAGTTTTGATGTTGTGGATATACTGAAGAAGAGTCGCCAAAACGTCGAGCACTGCGAGGTAATCCTGGAGGCGGAGCGTGCTGATGAAGTGCCCGCAGTATTCACCAAAGTCAATTTGCACTTTATCGTCGCGGGTACTGCTCTCAAGGATTCCGTGGTGAAGCGAGCTGTGGCTTTGTCTGCAGAAAAATATTGCTCTGCTTCCATCATGTTTGGACGCGCAGGGGTAGAAATAACCCACAGCTATGAAATTCGCGAGGGGTTGGCGATACAGGCCTGAGGGAAGAATTTCTGTTTCGGGGACAAAAAAAGGGAGCCATCAGGCTCCCGAAGTTTTCAGGGGGTTAGAAACCGGTATCTCAGGAATTTTTTGTGGTGGGCTTTTGTGCGGCTTTGCGGAGGTCTTCCCACGCTATTGCCGAGCCGATAAGTCCTGAAATCGCTAGAAATACATATGTCAGTACGGGCGCTATCACGTTGTTTCTCCAGGTTGTTTCACTTTGTTGAACAGATAATAAAGATTCTGTATAAATAAATGAAATGCATTGTTTTTATATTGTTCATTCCTTCAGGTTATTTCTTAGTTCCCTCAGCATATCCGGCAGCCGTTTAAGTTACAGGCAAAAAAGGGAGCCAAAAGGCTCCCACTATTTTCAGGGGCTAAAACCTGTTTGATCAGGATTTCTTTGGAGCTGGCTTTTTGCAGGCTTTGCGGAGATCCTCCCAGGCGATAGCAGAGCCAATCAAGCCAGTGATGGCAAGTACAACGTAAGTCAGGGCCGGTACGATCATGGTGTCTCTCCTTTGTTTCACATGTTGCTTGGTAGTGGCGCCAGAATAGGGATTTTATAGCCATGAATGAAATGTATTGTTTTCATTTTCAACATAACTTGAAATCATGATTGGCGGTTGGTCCGAGGCGGACAAGAGCAACAGGATTGGACAGAAATGACAGTAAATTCAGGCCAAAAAAAAAGGAGCCCAGAGGGCTCCAAAAATTTATACAGGGGGTAAGAAAGGTTGAATGCCTAGGCATTCAGGAAAGCAGGTTGCTCAATTCAGCGTGTCAGTCTGCTCTCAATGGTTGTCATTCTAAGGGAACTGTAGAATAACAATAATGTATTATTCTTATGTCAGTCATAATCCAGGGTTATTACATGCCTACCTCTGCACTCTCCCGCATAGATCTTAACCTGCTAGTCGCGCTGCAATTATTGATTGAAGAGCGCAACGTCACCCGCGCAGCAGAACGGTTGTTTATCACCCAGCCAGCCATGAGTAAAACCCTGCAACGGCTGCGAGACCTGTTTGATGACGAGTTGTTTGTCCGCAGCGGCAGGGAGCTGGTCCCCACACCGCGAACTCTCGAGTTGCAGGAGCAGTTGCCTGAAATGCTTCAGGATCTGGAGGGACTGGTCAAACCCAGAGAATTTGACCCCCTCACGGATAGCGGTGTGATTTATCTGGCGACTCCGGAGTTTATTGCGGTGCAGATTGTGCCAATGCTGACCTGGGAGTTGAGCGCTGAAGCACCGGGATTTTCGCTTTCCGTGTCTAGCAATATGGAAAATTTCCCGGAGCAAATGCGCAAAGGCGAGCTGGACTATGTGTTGGGCGTGGACAAGAAAATGTCCAGGGAATACGTCGTCACGCCGGTGGGTGGATTTGCCCCGGCCATCTGGATGCGACACGGGCATCCTCTGGCAGGCGAGGACCTTACCCTTGAGAAAGTCCTCCAGTACCCCTTCATTCAATACTTCCTGCTGCTGACCCCTGAAAAACTGTCACCCGCTGTAGAAACACGCTTTGACAGAACAATTGCCAAACTGGGATTAAAACGGAAAAAGTTTCTGATCACCGATCAGCTGATGACAGCACTCAATGCACTGAAAACCAGCGATTGCCTGATGTTGAGTACTGTGGATGATCTCAAGGCAGAAGCGGAGTTCTACGAGATTGTCAGAAAGCCTTACCCGCCGGAGCTGGAAGCGGACGACTTTATCCCGGTGGTGCTGTTCCAGCATCGTCGCACCCAGAAATCTCCCATGCACGAGTGGTTCAAGGCGCGGCTGATGGATGTAGTTGAACGGGTGAGAACGAGTTATTGAGCTGTACAATTCGAGAGGTAATCAGAGCGGCTATAGTTCAGCCTAGAGCCGCTCAGCTGACGACACTTCAGGTGCCGGAAGCATTAATACCGTCAACACTGCGCTTGGTCTTGCGGGCAAGGTCGGCCATATCCAGGTATTCGCGCCAGGCACAAATGAGGCCATCTTCATCCAGCTCATAGACAGCCACCATACTGTGGGGGGCGGGCAGTCCGTGGATAACAGCCTGGTCAGCACGTTCTGTCATCACCAGCCTGCCTGACGATAACATATTGATAATATTACACTTGTTGTTGGTGGCAAACTGCATCTGGCGATGAATTTCCTTGCGCAGAGCATCCTTGCCGCGAATGATGGGGCCGCCGGGGATCCACAGCTGCCAAACGCAATCCTCTGACATCATGGAGAGAATTTTTTCCACCTGCGGGCGCGATGTGTCGGAACCATCGCCCCACGCATCGCAAAATTCAACAATAAAGTTTTCCTGAGCAATTCCCATTTCTATTCTCCTGGTTGGCGGGCGCGATAATGAGCCGAAAGTCAGTCGGTCAGCAGTGTGGCGCGGATATCCCGTTTCATGGCATCCGTCACTCCCAGCATGTCACGCACATAGTTATCGACAGAGTCGTGGTCAACTTCAATCTGCTCCAGGGCAGCTGATAGATAGACTCTGTCAGCGGACATCAACACATCGCGTACACCGGGGTCCATGGTTTGCAGTGGGTGTTCGCCATCAGTCAGTCCCAATGCAGCACGACTGTGCTTGAGCATGAACGCGCCGAGATCCACCGCTGTGTTGGTGAATTCGTAATCGTCGAGGATAGTCTGTCTGGGGACACCGAGTGTATGCAGCACCAAAGCAGCGGATAGCCCCGTGCGGTCCTTGCCCGCAGCGCAGTGGAACAACAGGGGCACATTACCTGCGGCCAGATGCTCAAAAATACCTTTGAGGCGTGTATGCAGCCAGCCTGGCATGGCGCGGTAGAGTGAAATCATCACAGAGCGCGCATGCTCACCGCTGACTGAATCCTGCCAGGACAGCTCACTCTGGGCGTCGATATGGGGCTCTTCGTCCCAGTAGACCAGCATGGTTTCAGCTGATGGCCAGCGGGTCGGCTCCTTATTGCGCTCATCGGCGCGGCGCAAATCGCAGATAGTGCGCATACCGAGATTCGTCAGTTGCGGCTGGTCATCAGGGGTGAAATAACTCATCACGCCGGAGCGGAACAGGACGCCGGGGCGAACCTGCAAGCCGTCGATCGTGCGATAACCGCCCAGATCGCGAAAATTGCAGCCGCCTTCGAAGGGGAGAACTTTGCTCAGTGCTTCATTCATGGTCATGCTTCCGTCATTATTTAATGCGGTTGTTTTATGAGCTGCCAAGGGTATGCCGACTCTCAAGCCAGCGTCAACAGGCAATCAGTCAGGGGCTTAACCCGGTTGATGAAGCAGAGCATGGGGCCGCTTCGGGTAAGCTCGCTCTGCGGTCTACCCGTTGCTGATTACAGACGATAGCTGGCCCTGGTCATGACCTTTGAAACCAGGGACATAAGCTTCTTTGCGGGGGGAGGGAAGGGCAGCCCCCCGGCCTCAAGGGCTTTGCGGGCATGCAGGGCTTCATCGGTCAGCATTTGCGACACCACCGCCCGGCTTTCCAGATCCTGCTCCGGCAAGTCATCGAGATGATGGCTGAGGTGCTGACACACCAGCTCTTCGGTAGCCGCCACAAAGCCAAGGCTCAGGCGGTCGCTGATCAGACCTGCGGTGGCGCCAATGCCAAAGGAAAGTGTGTACCAGACCGGATTGAGGACACTGGTATGACTGTCGAGCGCTTGCAGGCGCTGTTCACACCAGGCGAGATGGTCCACTTCTTCTGCGGCGGCTGTCTCCATTTCACGCCGTACCCTGGGAAGTCTGGCGGTCAGGGATTGCCCCTGGTAGAGGGCCTGGGCACAGACTTCGCCGCTGTGGTTGACCCGCATCAATCCAGCGGCATGCCTGCGCTCCTGGTCGTTGAGTGCCGTGCCCTCGACAGTCGCAGCAGGTGACTCGCGCTCTGCTGCCGTCATCTTTCCCGCCAGGGTGCGGAGAGCGTTATCAGCGCTGGCGACAAGGTGATCAAGGGGTGAAAGCTGACGGTTGGCCATGGCAAGATCCGCACGGTTGTTGGGCTGTGTGAAACTGGATTCTAGCCAAATTTCTGTCATCATGCGATCAGCGTAAAAGGCACGACCTGCCCTGATTTCCTCCTCGACTGCCGCATCCAGGACGACAACCATGCAAGACGCCCACGATCTGAGTGTGCTCATCAATTCCCGCATTCCCCTGCTGGTGATCGAAACCCACGATGAAAATGGTGCCATGCAGCTGCTGCAGCGAGTGGCCCGTGACCAGCAGCGCACGCTCTATCGCTGGTCTGTCACCGATGGGCTGGACACGGCGGGATTTGGCCTGCGTCTGGAGAAAGCCCCCGAGTTTTGTGAACCGGAGGTGTTGCTGGGCCATTTGAAAACCCGCGGTCAGCCGGGCATTTATATGTTGTGTGATTTCCACCCCTGGCTGTCAGATCAGCCCAAACGCATCCGTTTGCTGAAAGATATTGCCCTGTCCAACGAGCATGGCGCCATGACCCTGGTGTTTGTCAGCCATGCCCTCACACTGCCGACGGAGCTCAGCCGGCACAGTGCCAGGTTTTCCATCTCTTTGCCCGGTGATGGGGAGATTATGGCGCTGGTCAAGGAAGAGGCGCGCAAATGGTCGGTGGGCAACCAGGGAGCGCGGGTAAAAGCTGATCCGCAAGCCCTGGAGCGTCTGGCGCAGAACCTCAAAGGGCTGAGCCATGCGGAAGTCAAGCGCCTGGCCCGTGTCGCTATTGTCGATGACGGTGCCATTACCGAAGCTGACATTCCCGAGATCAATCTCGCCAAGTTCCGCCTGATGGATATGGAAGGGGTGCTCAGTTACGAGTACAACACCGAGCAGTTTGCGGCAGTGGGGGGGATGGATAATCTCAAACAATGGCTCGAAGTGCGCCGCCTGGGATTTGGCGGGCGCGCCGAAGCCAGTGAACCGACAGCGGCAAGCGCGCCGGGGCTGGAACCCGCCAAAGGTGTTCTCCTGCTGGGTGTACAGGGTGCCGGTAAAAGCCTCGCCGCCCGCGCCGTCGCCGGTTTGTGGGGCTTGCCACTGCTGCGCCTGGATATGGGCGCCGTGTACAACAAGTACCACGGCGAGACAGAGCGCAATTTGCGGGACTCCCTGGCGCTGGCCGACCAGATGTCCCCCTGCGTGTTGTGGATTGATGAGATTGAAAAGGGCCTGGGCGCTGATGACAGCGACGGTGGCTTGACGCGCCGCGTGCTGGGCACCTTGCTGACCTGGATGGCGGAGCGCAAATCCCGGGTCTTCCTGGTAGCCACCGCCAACGATATCTCGCGCCTGGCGCCGGAGCTGGTGCGCAAGGGACGCTTTGACGAAATCTTCTTTGTCGAACTGCCTGATGTTGCTGTTCGGGCCCAGATCATCGGCATCCACCTGCGCAAACGTGAACTCGACCCTGCGCAATTTGATATTGAACAGCTGGCCACAGCCTGTGAGGGGTTTAGCGGCGCAGAAATTGAACAGGCCGTGGTTGCATCCCTTTACGGGGCCAGAGCCGCCAGTGAGCCGCTAGCGACCCGACATATCGCCGAGGAAATTTCCCGTACATCGCCCCTCTCGCGGGTGATGGCAGAGAAACTTGCCGAGCTGCGCAGTTGGGCAGCAGAGCGCAATCTGCTTCTGGCCTGAGGGTGGCCGCCCCGTTCTGTGGCCGTCCCGAGCAAGCAAAACGGGCGCCGACATGGCATAATCGCCGACTTTCTCGAGTTGCCACTTACGGCGGCTCTGTTTATCACGCCTAAACAGCTTCCCGCCGACCATGCTGTCGAGCCGAAGCCTGCAGCTATCCAGGAGAGTGCAAATGAGTCAGAGAGAAGTTGTCATTGTCAGCGCCGTGCGCACCGCCATTGGGGATTTTGGCGGCAGTCTCAAGGACGTTCCTCCCACTGATCTGGCCGCCAGGGCAATCTCTGGCGCGCTCGCCAAGGCCGGTGTTTCGCCTGCCGATGTTGAGCACACAGTGCTCGGCAATGTTGTCCACTCCGATCGCCGCGACATGTATATCAGCCGGGTTGCCGCACTCCAGGCCGGCATTCCTGAAGGGGCGCCCAGCCTGACCGTCAACCGTCTGTGCGGTTCCGGCCTGCAGGCTATCGTCAGTGCGGCCCAGCTTATCCTCCTGGGGGACGCCGATGTGGTGGTATCCGGTGGCGCCGAATCCATGAGCCGCATTCCCTACTGGATGCCGTCGGCGCGCTTTGGCCAGCGCATGGGTGATGGTGTGATGACTGACCCCATGGTGGGTGTGCTTACCTGCCCGATGGAAAACGTCCATATGGGTGTCACCGCAGAAAACATTGCCGAAAAGTGGGGCGTCAGCCGCGAGGACCAGGATGCCCTGGCGGTGGAAAGCCACAACCGCGCCGAGCGCGCCATCACTGAAAAGCGCTTTGCCGACCAGATTATTCCTGTGGAAATCAAAAGCCGCAAAGGCACAGTGGTGTTTGACCAGGATGAGCATGTGCGTTTTGGCGCCAAACTGGAGGATATGACCAAACTGCGGGCTGCCTTCAAGGGTGACGGTTCCGTCACCGCAGGTAACGCCTCCGGGATCAACGACGCAGCAGCAGCCCTGGTGATGATGGAGAAAAGCGTCGCCGAACAGAAGGGGCTGGTACCCATGGCCAAAATGCTGGGTTACACCACCGTCGGTGTCGATCCCAAATACATGGGCATCGGCCCGGTGCCCGCCGTGAAAAAGCTGCTGGCAAAGGCCGGGCTCAGCATTGCCGACATCGATGTGTGGGAAGTGAACGAAGCCTTTGCCGCCCAGGCGCTGGCGGTTTGCCGCGATCTGGGACTGCCGTCAGAAAAGGTCAATCCCAACGGTTCAGGAATTTCCCTCGGCCATCCCATTGGCGCTTCCGGTGCCATTATCGCTGTCAAGGCTCTCCATGAGCTCAAGCGCGTCGGTGGTCGCTATGCCGTGGCCACCCTGTGCATCGGTGGCGGTCAGGGTATCGCCGCGCTGTTTGAGCGGATCTGACCAAAACCTGTTGCCGGGCCTCACCGTGGTGTGGCCCCGCGGCCAATTGGCCACGGTACAAGCCTTGTAGATATCGTTAAGTGCTGTGTTACCATCACAGCTGCCGCAGGGACTGCGAGCAATGCAGCAGGTCCGGCAAACCAGAATAACTAAAGTATGGGGATAGCCGTGCCTGGCTAGCAGGGGATAGTCGTCTCGGCTTGATAGCCGCCATTTTTTGACCTGCTTGCTACTGGCGTCCTGTTGCAACAAACTCACAGTGAAGGGTTTTGGCTGCCGCAATGACTGTATACCAGTATTCATGCCGCTCAATTGATGGCGAGGCAATCTCCCTCGACCGTTACCGGGGGAAAGTGCTGCTGATTGTTAACACCGCCAGTAAATGCGGCTTTACCCCCCCAATACAGCGGGTTGGAGCTGCTGTACCGCGATTACCGGGAACAGGGGTTTGCGGTACTGGGTTTTCCCTGCGATCAGTTCCTGCATCAGGAATTCCATGACGACGAGCAGATTGAGCACTTTTGCGTCAACACTTACCAGGTGACGTTTCCGCTGTTTGGCAAGGTGCGTGTGACCGGCCCGGATGCAGACCCCTTGTTTCAGTACCTCAAGACAGCGGCTCCTGGTTGGTTCGGACTGTCGGGGATCAAGTGGAATTTCACCAAATTCCTGATCAACCGCCAAGGCGAATGCGTAAGGCGCTTTGCCACTGCTACTTACCCCAGCCAGTTGCGACGGCATATCGAAGGGTTGCTTCACTAACAGATCCGGGCCGGAGCACTTACATGGAAAAAGTGGACTCTCGTAACAAAGGAAGCATGCGCGTTATCTGGTGGCTCACTGATTTGATGATCCCCCGCGATATCGTTGAGTTTGACCACCGCGAAAACCTCTATAAAGCCAGGGCCCTGGTATGTGTGCTGCTGGCAGCGGGTGGCAATCAGGCGATCAACGCTATCATCCTGTTCTCGTTGTGGGAACGTCTGGGGCCCTACACACCGTTTGTATTGTTGTTCACCGCCTGCACGTTGGCCCTTTTTGGCATCCTCTCCTTGTTTCGTCGCAGCGGGTCTTTTGTGCTGGTTGCCAACCTGTATGGCTTTGTCGGCACGCTGTCCACCCTGTGCCTGATCATGGTGACGGGCGGTTTCAGCGAATCACCCCTGATCCCCTGGTGGCCACTGATTGTGATGTTCTCCTTTATCATGGGCGGTTGGCGCACCGCTGCTTGCTGGGCTTGTGTGGGGTTGGTCCTCTGGTTGTGGGGTCTCAACCTCGATGCCAGCCGCTTCATCTATATATTCAGCCGGGAAGCCATAGAGCAAAGCTATTCTTACTCGGTCATCCTCGCCGGTCTCGCTTTGCTGGCAGTCATGTGGTTTTTCGACTTTTACCAGCGCCAGCTCCTTGGCAGGTTGCAGGTGGAACGCGACAGGGCGCTGTTTTCGGCGGCTCACGACCCACTGACAGGCCTCGCCAACCGCAAGACCTTCGAGTACCGCCTCGAGCATCTGATCGAACGCCATAAAATCCAGGGTGGCGTAGATGCGGTGCTGATGATCGACCTCGATGGTTTCAAGCTGATCAACGACAACATCGGCCACCAGGCGGGGGACAAGGTGCTGGTAACGGTTGCCGCCCGCCTGCAGCAGGCTGTCCGGCGCAGTGACCTGGCGACCCGCATCGGAGGCGACGAATTTGCTGTCCTGCTGTGCGATGTGCGTTATCCAGACGATGTGGAACCCATTGTGGTCAAATTGCACAAGGCCATCAGCGCCCCCATCATCCTTGATGATGGCACTGAGGTGGCGGTGGGTGCCAGCATCGGTATTGCCCTGGTGACAGCCGATGGCAATAGTATGGAATCACTGCTCCACAATGCCGATCAGGCCATGTATCAGGCCAAATCATCGAAAATTCCCCATATTTTCTATCGCGAGATGGAAAGTCATTCAGACTGACCCCGGGTTTTACTTATTAGATACCCACTGCCGCCAGTATCGACACTGGCGGCAATCCTTCACTTGTGTGGGTGGTTGCTGTGGCTGCATTGCACCGATCATATAACACCGTTATGGTCTGCTTTTGATGATTTGCAGGCTTTCAAGTGGCAACTAACGATAATTTTGAGCCCTATGCGCCAGAAGTGATTGTTGCTGGTCCGCGTGAATGGGGAAAATTCGGCAGGGCGACCCCGCTTTACCACTATCAGGGTCGCTTCGATTTTTTCATCAGCAGCGATTACAGCGACATCAAGGACAACGTGTTGCAGGACAACGCGACCTGGCTGTACAGCAAGGGCACCAGTCCGAAAATGCTCGATGAACGCATGGCCTGCGGCATGATGACCGATCCGCCCATCCACAACAGCATCCGCATCATCGTGCAGCGCGGCTTCACCCCCAGGCGTCTGGCGCGGATGGAAGTGTGCCAGGTGTTTGAAAAGCTGGTAGCGCGGCTGCCCAGCTTGCGTCTCACCGGGCAACCGCAGCGCGCACCGGGATTTAATTTCTGGGGGCAGGACAACGTACCTGTCGCCTGGGACTGAGTAACCAGGGAAACAGTGCCATGAGCAGCGGGAATGAACTCGACGGAAAAGTCATCATTGTCACCGGTGCCGCTCGCGGTATTGGCCGCGCCCTGGCGCTGTACATGGGATGCCGTGGCGCCAGAGTGGTGGCCAACGATATTGACCCGGATATTCTTGACGCCCTGGCTGCTGAAATCAGCGGCGAGGGAGGAGAGATCCTGCCTCTGGCGGGTTCCGTCAGCGACTGGTCGTTCGCGGAAGAGTTGATCGCCAGAGCCGTTGAACGATTCGGTGCCCTCGACGGCCTGATCAACAATGCCGGGTTGCACTACCAGGCATTGCCCTGGGAGGAAGACCCGCACAGTGCGCGGCGCCTGCTTGAGGTCAATGTGCTGGGCGCCCTGTACTGCGGTATGCAGGCACTAAAGGTATTTGTCGCCCAGAGGCACGGCTCCCTGATTAATGTCACCTCCGGCGCCCATCTGGGTGTTGCAGGACAGTCCACCTACGCTGCCTCGAAGGGGGCGATAGCGTCCCTGACTTATTCCTGGGCCCTTGATGCCCTGCCTTACGGGGTAAGGGTCAACGCTGTGGCGCCACTCGCCCACACCCGCATGACCGATTCACTTGCCGCCTATCAAGCGGACTCGGGCAAACCGGCTGATAATGGCCAGGGAGGAGGCATCCGGGTGCGCGAACCGGAGGATCTGGCACCCCTGTTCGGCTACCTGCTGGCGGATTGCTCCGCCCAGTTGAGTGGGCAAATCCTGCGTTTCAATGGCAGCGAACTGAGCCTGATCGATCACCCGCTTGTGGGCGCAAGCCGACACAGTCGTGAGCACTGGGAAATCGATGACGTGCGGTCGGTGCTGGAAGGGCAGATGCTCGATACACTCAGTCCCGTCGGCCTTGGCAGGATGGTGATACCCTGGCCACCAGGGGCAAAATAGTGTCGCTGACCAAAAAAGTGAGAACACAATGACCCAAAGACCCGCCAATGTCAGGGATGAGCTGCTCAGCGCCGCCATTGATTTGCTCCAGTCGGATGGCGCAGCCGGGGCCACGGCAAGGGCCATCTGCAACCAGGTGGGGGTTGGTCCGCCAGCGCTGTACCACCACTACGGCAGCCTCGACCGCCTCCACCATGCGGCGGTGGATGCCGCCTTTGACAAGGTCGTCGCCTGCTACAGCTCTGCTGAGGAAGCGGGGGGCCCGCTGCAAAGCATTCGCAACAGCTGGGGGATGTTGATGCAGTTCGCCCGTGACAACCCGCAGATGTACGGCCTGATCAACCAGCAGATTATCCGGGGCAAAATGCCGCCCCTGGCACAAAACGCTTTCAACCAGATGGTGGCCGATCTGACCCTGCTGGCGCAGCAGCAGCCCCTGCGCCATGACCCCGCCACGGCGGCAAAAATGCTCTGGGCCGGAGGGCTGGGTGCCGCAACTTTTATTGCCAGCGCTGCGTTAGGCGGTGAGAGGGATCTCTCCCTTGGGGAGGTAATACTGCAGGCACTGCTTGATTCACTGCGCAGGGTCTGATGCCTTCGCCACTTCTGGCTCGGCGTCCAGCCCGCCAAGTGCTGCCCGCAAAGGGTCAGACTCGTCGCGCTTGCCCCAACTTTCATTGAATACAAGGCTGTCGAGGGCTAAACGCTGCGCCCAGCCTTTAGCCTGCAGCTCCGGTTCATCGTAAAAGTAACGAACCTGTCCCAGGCACACATAGGCCACCGGCACGACGCTATCCGGCAGCTGGAAAATATCCCGCAGCGCTTCGGGCTCGATAATTGATACCCAGCCTAACCCCAGTTCTTCCGCCCGCGCTGCCAGCCACAGGTTCTGCACGGCGCAGACTGTGCTGTAAATGTCCGTGTCAGGCTGGCGGGTTTTGCCCAACACCACCGGGCCGCCGCGTGCGCGGTCGCAGGTGATCAGCAGATTCAGGGGCGCATCGACAATCCCCGCCAGCTTCAGGCGGCAATAGGCAGTGCGGCGCTCGCCCTCAAACTGTTGTGCCTCAGCGGCGTGGGCCTGCTCAAACGCGGCCTGCACCCGGGCCTTCACCGCCGCGTCGCGCACCACAATAAAATTCCACGGCTGCGACAGCCCCACCGACGGGGCGTGATGGGCGGCGGACAGCACCCGCGCGAGTATCTGCGGGTCGATGGTGTCGGGCAGAAACTGGCCGCGCACATCGCGGCGGCTGAACAGCACCTGGTAGAAGTGATCAGCGGTGGAGAGTCCCTGTGAGGAGAGTCCTTGTGCGGAGACTCCTTGTGCGGAGACTCCTTGTGCGGAGAGTCCCTGTGCAGAGTCGTTCACGGCTTTACTCCCCCACCAGAATCAACTTGCCCGATGCGGGATCGCGGTAAACGGTCCCCACCGATTGGTAGCCGCTGCCCGCCTCGCCCAGGCCTTTGGGCATGTCGGGTATCTCGGTGCCCTGGATGACTTCTTGCCCCCCGTCTTGATGTTGCATGTCGAGCAGGATGTCGGAGCGCATGGCAAGGGCGGCGATCAGGCCGCAGGCGAACACCAGCATGATATCCAGCAGGTTAGTCAGGGCGCCAAGGGGTTCATCCTCGGATTCGTCAAAGCGACTGTTGAGCAGGCTGCGTCTGGTCATAGTGGGTTGCCTCTGGTCATAGTGCGCGCTGCTCAATCTGGTCGATCACCCGGTCGTACCACTGGCGGCGCAGGCGCCCCAGCACATAGCCGATGATGCCCGCCAGCAGGCCCAGCACGGTGGTGTCGAAGGCCACCGTCATGGCGGTGGCGAGGATGTCGAGATTACCCTGACCGAGGGCGCTGAGTCCGGGGCCTAGGGGGATCAATGTACCCATCAACCCCAGCATGGGGCCGATGCGGGTCAGCACATCGGCGCGCTGGATGCGACCCCGGCCCAGTCGCGACACGGTCTCCACCGTCGCGCTTGCCGCCAGCCGGGGCAGGGTGACCAGACGCTCGCTGATGGCGACGCCGCTGTCCCAGATAACCAGCGCCACCACCGCAAACAGGGCGGCAATCACCGGTTGCAGCAGCCCGTTCACCAGCGGGTGCATAAGGGCGATCAAGCCTGAATCAAACATGTTTTGTTCCTTGTGGATTGCTTCGATGGTTTGAGTGGCGCAGGCCCGCAACGACACCGGCGATCAGTAACAGCGCAAGTGCCAGCAGCAACCACAGGCGCGACGGCGATGGCTCGTTACCCGGATTTTCAGACGTTTTGTCCGGGCTGCTGGTCGTGCTGTCTGTATCAGCCTGCGGGGTAGCATCGTCCTGTTGCAATTCGCTGATGGTGGAAACCGCAGCGCTGTCCGGGCGCTGGGGCGCACCCTGGGCATCGGCTATGGCCTGCTGTAACGCGGCGCGCAACTCGGGTGAGAGTTGCGGCTGAATCCACTCCAGCATGGGGTGGTCGGGGCTGGTGTGGCCGCTGCCGGGCAGCCCATTCTGCGTTACCAGGGTGGCGAATTCGGCGGCCCGCTTTGCCAGGATTTCAGGGCTGGCCTCCCAAAAGCCCTTGTGGGCGGCCACCAGCATCAGGGCCAGCATGTTGGCTTTGACATGGGCGTTGTTGCCATCGGCGAGAAACTCATCGAGGTCGAGGTTGTGCTTGTCGTCAAAATACACGGCATTGACCTCATCCCAAGCCCAAGAGCGCACGATATCCGGATTGGTCACCTGCCAGCCCCAGAGGTATTCGAGGAATTCGCTGCCCATGGTGCGCGCCCCGGCATAGCCGTGGGCTATCAGGGGTTTGATCCAGGCGGGGTTGAGATAGCGGCCGCGCAGCTCGCCGAGCAAGGCTGTTTGCAGACGCTCGATATGGGCGTCGCCGGGATTGGCATGGTTGATCACCCGATTGTCAGGCACTTCGCCGGAGAGATTTTCCACGGCGAGGCTGAGGCCACCCAGATAGTCAAAGGCATCGTTGTTGTCCAGCAGTCCATAGAGATTGCTGGCCCGGCCAAGATAGGTTCGCTGCACCGACTTGAGCCGGGTTTCAAAACCCTTGTGCAGCGGTTTGCCGTGGCTTTGATCGCCATAGGCATGGCCGAGGCGCTGCACATAGGTGCTGGCCAATGCTTCGCGCTCGCTCCAGGCGCCCGAGCGCTCGACAAGGCGGTTGATGCCGGCGCCATAGCTGCCGGGGGCATCGCCGTAAACGCGGAAAATAGCCTCCCTGCCGACCTCGACGGAATCGCCACCAGCCGCCAGGGCTGCCCGCACATCCGTCACCCAGGCTTGAGCAATGCGGTTGCGGGCCAGGGGTTCGTCGCCATCGCTGCCCATGCCCGCTATCGGCTCCAAGGCGGCGGCAAGGGCTGGTTTAAGGGCCGGATAATCCCGGGCAATAGTGGCGGCGGAGCCTTGTAGCGCCAGCCGCACCCCTTTGTCGAGCCACAGCAGCAACTCGCCATACAGGTCGCGGAATAGCCCTGAAGTGGTGAACACCGTATCGCGCCGCACCCGATCTTTATCAAGCGGCAGGCGTTCCAGGCCCTCGACAATGCCCCGGCTGTTCCACAGCGGGCGCACGCCCAGCATGTCGAGGCCAAAGGCCACCACCGCGCCTTCGTCGCGCACCGTATCCGAGGCCCACAGGACAATTGCCTCGCTGCCTTTCACTTCGCCGCCTTTATCCGCGCCGTCCTTGCTGCGGGCTTCGCTGGCGAGCATCACCCCCAGGTCGTAGCCCACCCGGGTGGGTAGCAGGCTGCCGTTGAGGCCGTGGAAATTGCGCCCGGTGGGCAGCACTTCCGGGCTGCGGATCGGGTCATTGCCCTTGCCGGGGGCCACAAAGCGACCATCAAGGGCGGCAAACAACGCCTCCAACTCACGCTGGGGAGAGACGCTCAGATCCTTGCGCCAAGTGGGGTCGCCAGGGCCATCGGTGGCCATGGAGGTGAGCATGGTCGCGACGGCCTGCTCGCTCCAGTCGCGGCCAAAGACGTGCAATCCTTCCGGCATAAAGGCTTCCTGTAGCTGGGTCAGATAGTGGCCAACCTCATGCACCAGCAAATCATTGGCCACCTGGTCGAGGCTGATGCTGTCGATGCCCTGCTCGGCGGCGATCTCGCCTTCCAGTTCGTCCTCAAGGTTGAGGGCCGCAAGCTTTTTGCGGATCAGGACAATCGCCTGCTGTTGGGCCGGGCTGTCCTTGCGCGGGCTGGCCTCATAGCTTTCCACCAGTTGGCGCAATTGCAGCAGTTCGTCGTAGAGCGGTGTGGTGCGCAGCGGTGGCGTAAGGTGGTCGATGATCACTGCCAGACCGCGCCGCTTGGCCTGCAAGCCCTCACCGACGCCATCGACGATATAAGGATAGATGCCGGGAATATCGCCAGCGATCAGGGATGGGTAGTCGTCTTCAGTCAGGCCCAGGGCGCGGCCAGGCAGGAACTCAAAGGTGGAGTGACGGCCCAGATGCACCAGGGCGTTGGCGCCAAATGCGCTGTGCAGGTAGCGGTAGAACGCCAGGTACTGGTGAGGCGGTGGAAAGGTCAGGTTGGCATGCAGAAGCTCTTCGTCCACATCCCAACCGCGCGGTGGCTGCGGGCCGATAAAGATATTGCCAAAGCGGAGGCCTGGCACCAGCAGCTTGTCGCCATCGGTCATCACCCAGCCGGGCGGCTCGCCCCAGCCATCGAGGCCGGGGACGCCGCTGTCGCGCAGCGCTGTGGCGAGGCTGTCGATGGTGTTGGCAGCGGCTTCAGCTTCAGATTCAGATGCAGCGTCAGCCCGGTCTGCGAGGGATGTCTCGAGCGCGGTTTGCAATTGGGCGAGCAGGTCCATGGCGCGCCGGGTGGCGGGGTGGCGCGAGCCTTCGAGCATATGGTTGAGGTCGGCCACGGCGTTGTCGAGCAACTCGCGACCGGCGTCGTGCTGATTGAGGTCAATGGCCTGGCGCACCCGCGCCACCAGTAGCGCGACCGGGCCGTGGCTAACCCCGGCGCGGGCGGTATCCGGCAGGGTGTCAAACCAGGCGCGGTAATCGCTGTTGCCGAGGTTGGCGATATGGGGTGCCATGTCGCGCAGGGCCTTGCCGTTTTCCGGCAGGTTGATGCCCCGCGCCTGGATCAGTTCCAACAGTGCTGCGGGGTTGTCCGGCAGCTCGCTGGTGTGGTAGCCCTGCGCCTTGAGTTGACCGAGCAGGTGCCACAGGGTGGCGGGCACATCGAGGTTGTCGGCGCCGATGTTGTGGCGTCCGGGCGGGTGGTTGTAGTAGATCAGCGCCACCTTTTTGTCGTGGTTGGGCAGGGTGGCGAGGCGCTGCCAGTTGTCGATACGCGCCGTCAGCCGGGCTACCTGGGTTGCGATGGGGCGCGATACGGTGAGGCGCAGGCCGGTCAGCGGGTCGAGGGTGGGGGCCTGCGCGGCGGCCAATACCAGTGGCTGGCTGGCGCCCTGAAATTCCGGCATGCCAACCAGGTAATGCACCTTGTCCAGCGCAATGCCCTCGCTGGACAGGCGCCATTCCGCCTCCGTGGTGCCGAGGCGCATGGCGGTAAATACCGGCACATCGAGACGTTCGAGAGCCTCCGTCGCCTCGACCCAGCCCTCGCCGCCGCCCATCACAAAACCCTGGAGGCTGATAACACCTGCCAGACGCGCGGGGGCGACGATGGCGGGCAAAGTTTCGAGTGCGTCAAGACTGGCATCACCCCAGCGCGCGAGCATGGCGAAACACTGGATATTGCGGCTCTCCAGCTGCTGGCAAAGGCTGTCGAGCAGGTCGCGCTCACCGCTGCGGTCGCCGCTATTGGTGTCGAGAATGGCCACTGCTGGTGTATCGGCTTGCAGTTTGAGTGCGGTGGCTGCCACTACCTCGCCATGCTGGTAGTAGCGCAGTGCGGCCTGATGCTGGGCGGGCTCCACCTTCAGGTCAACACCGGTCTTGGCGACCAGCCAGGCAATCAGGCGCGCCATGTTTTCACTGCCGCGGCCATTCCAGTAAGCGTGGCCGGCCAGCCAGTCCTGTTGCTGCGGGAAGCGCTGTGCCAGCTGGCGGTAGTGCTCGGCTGGATCGGTATTGCTACCGGGGTTGGCGGTGAGGTCATCCAGTGCCGGCTTGGCAAGACCCGCCAGCGGCGTCTTGCCAGCGAGCCTGGTGAGGCCAAGTAATGAGCGCTCGCTGTTGAGTACGATCAGCGGGACTGATGGCATGAGGTTGTCGGCCAGGCGCCTCAAGCGAGGTGACAGGCTGTCACCGAAAACCGCGCCGAGCAGGATTGCATCAGCACTGCGCGCGAGATTGAGCAGTTCACTGTCACTCATGGCTTCGGTCTGATAGCTGCTGCGCAAGATCAGGCGGTGGCCCGGATGACGTTGATCAAACAGCGCCGCTCCCGCTGCCAGCTCGGCTGCGGAGGCATCCGAAACCACCGCAAACAACGTCGCGGCACTGGTGCTGGCGGCGCATAGTGGCAAGCTGAGGAGGATCAGCAGCCAGGTCAGGACAGTCTTGGGTAAGGGGGGCCAAACAAAGGTTGTGGTCATGGTTGAGCGTCCTGGCTACGGCGTGGTGGGGGCGATGATTTGACGAGCCTGGTCGAGGTATTGGCACATCAGTGCCGCGCCGTCGAGGATGCGGGTGGAGTGGCGCTGCAACAGGCTGGGGGGGATAAAATAAAGCTGGTGATTCTGCGCCGCCCGCAGGCTCGGCCAGCGACTCCACTGGTCTACCCAGTCAGGGCGTTCCTCGCCCATGCCGCTGGCGATGATCACATCAGGATCGGCGCGCAGCACAGTCTCGGTATTGACGACCGGCATCGGCGGGCCAGCGGTGGCGAAGATATTGACGCCACCGCAGAGGCGGATCACATCGGCGATAAGGTTGTCGTCATTGAGCGTCATCAGCGGCTGGTTCCATACCTGGTAGAACACCGTCACCGGCGCCGCAGCGACGTAGCGCTGGCGCAAACTCTGGTAGCGTTCGACAAACGCCGCTGCCACGCTTTCCCCTTCAGTACCGCGTCCGGTGAGGGTGGCGAAATCACGCAGATTGGTGGCGATATCCTCAAAAGTGAGGGCCTCGGTGACATAAACAGGCAGGCCCAGCGCCTTGAGATGATTGATCACATCGACGCCGTTGCCGCTTTCCCAGGCGATCACCAGGTCCGGGTTCATGGCCACCAGGCTTTCGCGGTTGACCTTGTTGTAGGTGCCGATGCGGGGAATCGCCAGTGCCGCCTCGGGGTAGTCGCTGTGATTGACGGTGGCGACGATATGCTGCCCTGCCCCGATCGCAAACAGTGATTCAGTGATATTGGGCGCGAGGCTGACGATGCGGCGCGCGGGTCTGTCGAGCACCAGGGTGTCGCCGAGATTGTCCATCAGGCGTATTTGGCCCTCTGTAGTTTTGCTGAGGGCCGTGGCGGGTAGGCTGGGCAACAGCAGCAGTACTGCTAGCCATATCAGGGAGCAGGTTTTCACTCAATGCCGTCCTTAAGAAGTTGAAGGATTTCCAGTGCCCGCTGTTGTTGCGCGGTGCTGGGCAGTCCCAGACGCAGCAGGCCGCGCCGGGCGTTCGGCCCCATCAAGCGCAGCAACAGACCGCGCTGTGCGGCTGACCGGTACAGACTCTGCGCTCGCTCCCAGTCCATTTCGGCGCTGATAAAGTGGGCGGCGCGCTGCCAGGGCAGGGCGGGCAGCAGTGCCTGCACGGCTTCCAGCCACTGCCGGGAGTGCAGATCCAGGCGCTGGCGCTGCTGCTGTTGCCAGGCGCGATCCGCCAGAGCGCGGCTG
>LADM01000038.1 GCA_000961645.1 Gammaproteobacteria bacterium BRH_c0
GCTCCATCAGTTGCGCGGCCGGGTCGGGCGCGGCGCACGCGAAAGCCACTGCGTGCTGCTCTACGGCGCACAGCTGTCGCAACAGTCGAAAGAGCGCATCCGCATCATGCGCGAGAGCAACGACGGCTTTGTGATCGCCGAAAAGGACCTGCAACTGCGCGGCCCCGGCGAAGTGCTGGGCACCCGTCAGACCGGCGAACTGCAGTTTCGCATTGCCGACCTGCTGCGCGATGCCGACCTGCTGCCCGCCGTCAAAACTGCCGCCGTGCAATTTCTTGATACCTACCCGGAGCGCAGCGCGCCCCTGATCCGCCGCTGGCTGGGGGAAAACGAAAAGTTTGCCCATGCCTGAGTGGCTGGGAGATGGGAGATGGGAGATGGGAGATGGGAGATTTTTTTTCATCTCTCATCTCACGTCCAACGTCTCCCCCTTAAGTAGACAGGGCCGACGTTTCCTCCTAGCATTGTTCCAAATTGTGCAACGCACCATGACACCATCAAGCAGGAGCTCCCCATGCCTTCACCCAAAGCAGCAGTGATCACCGGTTCCACCAGCGGTATTGGTCTTGGCATGGCTCGCAGCCTTGCCAGCCGGGGCATCAATATTATGCTCAACGGCCTGGGTGACGCCGCCGAGATCGAGCGCACCCGCATCGGCATTGAACAGGATTTTGGTGTCGGGGTGCATTTTCACGGGGCGGATATGACCAGGCCTGATGAAATTGCCGACCTGATCGCCGCCACCAAAACTGCTTTTGGCTCAGTGGATATCCTGGTCAACAATGCCGGCATCCAGCATGTGGCGCCGGTGGATGAATTTCCTGCCGACAAGTGGAACCAGATTATCGCCATCAATCTCAGCTCATCGTTCCATACCATTCACCACGCCCTGCCGCACATGAAGGCAGCGGGCTGGGGGCGCATCATCAACCTGGCCTCGGCTCATGCGCTGCGCGCTTCCCCCTACAAGGCCGCCTATGTGGCCGCCAAACACGGGGTGGCGGGCCTGACCAAAACTGTCGCCCTCGAAGTGGCGGAACAGAACATCACCTGCAACGCCATCTGCCCCGGTTATGTGTGGACACCGCTGGTGGCCAACCAGATCGCCGACACCGCCCGCACCCGAGGCATCAGCGAGGAACAGGTGAAAAAGGATGTGATGCTGCTGGCCCAGCCCACCAAGCAGTTTGTCACCGTGGAAGAGATCGGCGAGTTTGCCGCCTTTCTGTGTACCGACTCTGCGAAAAACATCACCGGCGCCATTCTCCCCATGGAAGGCGGCTGGACCGCCAAATAACCCCGCCCCTGGCAACGGCAGTGGCACAGTTCACTGCCATCAGCCACACTTAATCAGACCGGCGTTTGTCCCGAATCAACAGATCGGATATGACAATTCGGTGACAGCCTTTATACTGCCGCGCTCTTCACGAGAATGATTTACGAGGCCATACCATGAGCAATCCTCTTTCCATGCTGTTTGGCAAGTCACCGATCAAGCCCCTGCAGGAACATATGGGTGTGGTGAGCCAATGCGCTGGCGAGCTTTCCGATTTCTTCAAGGCTGCCATCGCCAGTGACTGGCAGGCTGCCGAAGCCACCTACGACCGCATCTGCGTGCTTGAAAACAAAGCCGATGACATCAAGCGCGAACTGCGCCTGCATATGCCCAAGGGCATGTTCATGCCGGTCTCCCGTTCAGACCTGCTCGAACTCCTTACTGTTCAAGACAATATCGCCAACCGGGCCCGCGATATCGCCGGCCTGATGCTGGGCCGCCACATGGCTATCCCCGAGCCGGTGCAGGAGGAAATGCGCAATCTGGTCGATGCTGCCATCACCGTTACCGGTCAGGCCCTGAAGATCATCAACGAACTGGACGAGCTGCTGGAAACCGGCTTTGTCGGTCGCGAAGTGGATTTTGTCGAATCGCTGATCAGCGAACTGGACGACAAGGAGCGCGTAGCGGATGTGCTGGAACGCACCATTCGCCACAAGCTGTTCGCCATTGAGAAAGATTATCACCCCATCGACATGATGTTCCTCTACGACATCATTGAGAAGGTTGGCGGGCTCGCCAACCGTGCCCGCCGCGTCGGCGGTCGCCTGCAAACCCTCGTGGCCCGTTAAGGCTGCGGTTTTTCACCTGTATATCGTCGCCTAGCGATTGCCCTGTTTTCCCTGCCTGATTGGCTGGCCGGACAAACAGCGTAGCTCGATAACAAGAGAGGAATACCCATGGAGTTTTTCACTGAATACGGGCAGATTCTTATCCTTCTTGCCTGTGTGTTCGGCTTTTTCATGGCCTGGGGGATTGGCGCCAACGATGTTGCCAATGCCATGGGCACATCGGTGGGTGCCGGCGCCCTGACCATCAGGCAGGCCATCCTGATCGCCATGATCTTTGAATTTATGGGCGCCTATCTCGCTGGTGGCGAGGTTACCGCCACCATCCGCAGCGGCATTATTGATTCGGATGCCATGTCAGACTCGCCGCAACTGCTGGTCTACGGCATGTTGTCGGCACTGCTGGCAGCGGGTATCTGGCTGCTGATCGCCAGCATAATGGGCTGGCCGGTGTCCACCACCCACTCTATTGTCGGCGCCATCGTCGGTTTCGCTGCCGTCGGCATCGGCCCCGAGTTTGTGAAATGGGGCAAGATGACCCAGATTGTTTCCAGCTGGGTGGTGTCTCCGCTGATTGCCGGGGTGATTTCCTTTGCCCTGTTCCGCAGTGTGCAATTTTTGATACTCGACACCGCTGACCCCTTTGCCAAAGCCAAGCGCTACATCCCTTTCTACATGTTTGCCGTGGGTTTTCTCATTTCCATGGTCACCATGGTAAAGGGTTTGCGCTACGTGTTTGCTGACTCAGGCATCGATATCAGCAAGGGCGAGACAGTCCTGCTTGCCTCGGTTGTGGGTATCCTCGTCGCCCTGCTGGGGGTGTTTTTGCTCAGTCGCGTGGAACGCAATCTCGCCGCTGAAAAGGACAACCGCTTCTACAGCGTTGAAAAAGTGTTTGCGATACTGATGGTGTTTACCGCCTGCAGCATGGCCTTTGCCCACGGCTCCAACGATGTGGCCAATGCCGTGGGGCCGCTGGCCGCCATCGTCAGCGTGGTGAAAACCGGGGTGGTTGGTTCAACGGCACCGATGCCCAGCTGGATCCTCCTGCTCGGCGGCGTGGGCATTGTTATCGGCCTGGGCACCTATGGCTTCAAGGTGATGGCCACCATTGGCAAGAAGATCACCGAACTCACCCCCAGCCGTGGCTTTGCCGCCGAACTCGGCGCGGCCTCAACCGTGGTACTGGCCTCCGCCACCGGCATCCCCGTATCCACCACTCACACCCTGGTTGGCGCGGTGCTGGGGGTCGGGCTGGCAAGGGGTATTGCCGCCCTCAACCTGCGGGTCATTGGCTCGATCTTTGTTTCCTGGCTGATCACCCTGCCAGCGGGCGCGGGCCTTGCCATCCTGTTTTTCTTCTTCTTCAAGGGCATCTTCGGCTAGCACCGGCCCGGCAACAGGGAAAGCCAGGGATGGCTGTCTGTCATAAGCGATACTCCCTTCACCGACTCTTTTTTCAGCTCACTCCAGCAGTGTGCGTAACCAGGTGGATGGGCCAGTAATCGCCCTTTGCCCCGGCAGGTTTTACTGTGGCTGCTCAAGTGACTCCCAAAAACGCCGGGTCTCCGCGTCGGGATCACTGACAATGCGCAGCGGGATGTCGAACATGAAAGTCTGTCTGGCGCTGGTATCGTAGGCGGGCCAGGGTGGGTGCTCGTCAGTATCGGGTTTGCCGGTGCGGGCAAAGGCAGCGATGGCTCTGCTCATGGCGCGCCCCATCACCACAGGTTCGTCTCCCGGCCCCAGCAGTTCCCGCGCGGTTTCAACGGTGTTGAAAAATAGCGGCATATCCAGACCGTGCGGCGAACGCAGACGTCCCTCCACGACCGGGGTCTGCCAGGTGAGCTTGTAGACGTAGACCGGCGCGGCCTGCTGGGCCACTTTCATGTCGGCATGACGCAATGCCCGGCGGGTGAACATGGTATCGGTCATGACCGCCGACAGCAGATGCATGGGTTTAAGGTCCGGGTAGGTTGCCCTGTAATGGGCCAGAATGCTGGCGCCAGCCTCAGCACCAAACATGCCGACAATCCTGGCTTCCAGCGCGGTATCATCCATCGTGACCCAGGCCGGATCGGCAGCTGTGAAGATTGTCGCCTCGTCCGCCGTTGTACCCAGCATCAGAGGAATATCCGCTGACTGGGCAGGAGCGGCAGAGGCATACAAGGGCTCGGTGATCAACACACCGTCCACCACCGGTTTGAAGGGGTTGGCCATGGCACTGCCGCCAGCCCCTTGCGCCAGTGCTGCGAGCAATTCAGCACTGCTGTAGCCCAGCAGATTGGCCTGTTGCTCCTCGGGAGTCTTGCCCAGTGCAGCCAGGACGCTGGCAGTGGCGGCGGGATCCGGTTCACTGACCTGCAAACCGCCGCTCATCATGATGGCCTTGTGGAACAGGCCATCGGCAGCGGGCACGCCCATCAGGGTCGCCACCTTGGATGAGCCGCCCGACTGGCCGAAGAGGGTGACATTGCCGGGGTCGCCACCAAAACGGGCGGCATTGTCGCGCACCCACTCCAGCGCCAGCACCAGATCGGCGATACCAGCATTGCCCGATGCGGCGTACTGCTCCCCAAGCACATCGCTGAGGTCAAGAAAGCCGAACATATTGAGGCGGTGGTTAACGGTCACCACAACCACGTCGTTGTCGCGGGCGAGATTCGCGCCGTGATAATACTCTTCGTTGGCGGTACCGGTAGAAAATCCCCCACCGTGAAGCCACACCATCACCGGCTTTTGGTCGCCAGTCTGGTCGGGGGTCCACAGGTTGAGGGTCAGGCAGTTTTCGCTAGTGGGGGTGTCGAGCAGCTTCAGCACTTTGGCGGTATCACCCGCCATGGTCAGGGGGTTTTGCGGGCAGCGAGGTCCAAACTCGCTGGCTTCCAGCACTTCGCTCCAGGGCGCTGGTGAAGAAGGTGGCAGGAAGCGTTTTTCACCACCAGTATCGGCGCCGTAGGGCACCCCCAGGAAGGCGATTGTGCCCGCATCGGCATGGCCGCGCAGGGGGCCGGATGTGACGACCACATCGGCGCTGCGCGCAGTCGTGCCAGCTGATGGCTCAGCTACCTGTTCCTCGCTGACAACCTGTGCCTGCGATTGCCGGTCGGCAGTCGGTTCCTCCCGGGCACAACCCGCTGCGGCTGTCAGTAACCCGGCACAAAGCCAGAACAACAGGCGATTGCCTATACATCGTTTCATACCCATGATGGTGTCTCCTGTGACTGCGAATCGTGACCAGCACAACCGGCAGGGTCGCCACTGGCTGTGGTGAATTGTTGTTATAGGCAATTATTATGGGTAATCACTGCGCCATGCGGAGAAAAACCCTAAAACCGGAAGCCACTGCTGATCAGATACACCATGACCGCACTCAATCCCAGTGCCGCCAATAGCCGCACTGGCAACGATGAAGGCGTGGGAGGCAACGAGCTGTGACTATCGCTATCAAGCTGTTTATGACCGTGCAGCATCGCCATGACCAGCCGCTCCTTGCGGGCAAACTCGTACCACAGGATCGCCACCAAGTGCACTGCCACCAGCGCCAGCAGGATGTTGAAGCTCACTTCATGGATATCCGCCAGCGACCTGCCAGCATCAAAACTCACCAGCCGGGACAACGGGCCTGACTCGAGGCCATCCACATCGACAGCAAAAAGACCGCTGCCCACCTGCACAGTCAGCACCAGCAAGAGTGCCGCTACACTCCAGCCGCCGAGGGGGTTGTGGCCAACAATTGCTGGCGCTAGCGGCTTCGGGCCCCGGACATAGGCGAGAACACTGGCCGGCCCCTTGATGAAGCTGGCAAAGCGCGCGCTGTGACTGCCCCACAGCCCCCAGCACAGTCGGAAGATCAGCAAACCGAGGACGGCGTAACCGCTGTAGCGGTGCCAGTCCATGGCACGGGTTTCAGCGCTGTACCAGGAAAAGCCCAGCAGCAATGGCAACAACCAGTGAAAAATACGGATGGGCAAATCCCAGATTTTGACTTTAACCATTGCTAACGTTGTTACTCCGGCAGGTAATCAGGCATGGACCCCGGCTTGGGGAATTCAAAGAGCTCGAGTATATAACCATCGGGGTCCTTTGCCATAAAGACCGTCGGCCCATTGTCGCCACCCACATCCAGTTTGCTGACCTCAAAACCCGCAGCGCTAATGCGATCAGCAAAGGCCTGGGCATCGACCACATTAAAAATCACCCGGCCAAAGCCGGTGTTGTCGCCATCGGATTTGTCATCGGCTGCACCGTGACCCAGGTCGACGCCGGAGGCAATCACCAGAAACGCATCGTTGAGGTTGCCGGACAGGTTCATCGCTACCTCCAGCAGGCCGCCGTCCTTGTTGGGCACCTTGACCACTGCCTTCATCCCCAGCACCCGGGTGTAGTAATCCAGGGAACGCTCAATGTCCGACACATTAAGCCCTACTCCGCCAACGCGGTCCTGCATTGGCGGTGCGGCATCGTCGGCAGCGGCACAAGTCAGTGCAAAAAGAAGGCTGGCAATAAAGGCGATAAACGACTTGAAAGACATAGGTTTCTCCGGCAACACTGAGGATGGATTGTTATTGTTGGCGCGGGCGTGGCTCGCCCTCTTTTTCAAGTGTGGCAAATTTGAGCCAAATGGCATCCGCTACTGCTCCGTCAATATGCTGGCAATCCTGCACCTCGACCTGCTGCAATTCGTAGCGCTGATAATACATCTCATCGGTGGGGAAGCGGGTATCCCACACTGGTACATCGAAGCGCACAACCGGCAACGTAGTACCGGCACTGCAGTGATCCGATAGACCTGGTATTGCTACGCTTACCGGCTTGGCTGCCACCACCAGCGCAGGTCCCTGTTGCGGTGCAATCCTGCCGGACATAAAAGTTCTTGCATCAATCTGTTCACCCGCCTTGGGGTCCACATTTTCCGGCAATTGCTCCCAGGTAAAGGACGACAGGCGAATCCACTGGCCACCCTCCGGGGCCTCGATATAGGTGCCAAAATCCGCTAGTACCGCCAAGGGCCAGCCTATCAACAGCACCAGGGCTGCCACTGCCGAGCGCAGCCATTGCTGTGCGGCGGGCCATTCCATCCCGGCCACTGAGCTGGCTGCCGGGGCGATGGCGCGAAGATCTGTCTTGCTCCACTGCTGTGTCTTGTTCATTGCTCGGCCACCTTGTCCACAGCGGACTTGTCGGAATGGATCACGTAGGTGGGAATCCCCTTGATCAGGTAACCGATGGAAATGGCCGTGCATTCCCCTGTGTCTGGATCGGGGTAACCGTCCGCCATGCTTTTGTAAGCCTGGTACACCGCTGGGCAGGTAAAGCCGGTGGAGGTTTCGCCAAAGGAAAAGGCCTTGGACACGGTGCGGTATAGCGGTAGCCAGTCGTGATAACCGGCGAGAACACCGCTGAAATTCCCCGCCTCGTCCACTTCCATGCGAATGCGCGCGTCGCGAAAATGCAGGTGCGGCTTGGCGAGGGAGGCCTCGTTGGCCTTTTCGATCAGGTACACATCCTTGCGTTCGGTGCTGAGAATCACGCCGTTTACGATCTTGCCCTTCATCACCGTCTGGTACTGGGGATCATCCATGACCCGCAAACTGGCATCGGTGAGCACGGCTTGCCCGGCGGCATCGCGCACCACCGGGTCCTGCCCCTGGTAGATGCCGATGCTCACCTCATCATCATTTTGCCGGTCATCCACCCCGCTGACTTCGACCAGAATGGTGTAGTTGCCATCCAGCATCACGCCGCTGCGGTACTGGGTGATGTAGCCACCGGGGGAATCATTGCGCAGGCCAAACTGGCAGCCATTGACCCGATAGTACTGGTTGTCGACATTGTCTTCACCGTTGAGGCCGTTGGCGAATTTCTGGTGGGGGCAGGTGTTGGGGGCCGGGGAGGAGCCATCAGTCCCGGTCAGATTGAGGCCGTAGGCGGTGTTGCCCTGCACGGTGCGAAGTGGTGGCTCGACGGCGGTTTCCGGGTGGTTGCAGGCGTTGAGCCCACCCGGCCCGCGCTTCACCATCTCCAGCATCAGCCCGCCCTGGTTTTTGGGATCGGTCAGCACTGCGCGCTCTTCCTCCGTCTTGCTGGCCAGATAGGCATCCCTGTCCGGCGCGACTGCCAGCCCGTTGGGGCAATCTTCCTCGCCCTCGTAGTTGGCGATGCCAAACCAGGTAAGGGCAAACCCCAGGGTTTCACCCTTAGCGGCGGCCACAGTGAAACTGGCCTGGGTCAGCAACAGGGCGCCCAGCAGTGCCGAGGTCAACAGCAGTGGCGGCCTGAACCCGCTGATGAGCGGAGACAACCCTGTGTGATGTTTCGTCGTGGTCATGATTGTTACCTCCAGGTGGAGCGCGCGGCTCCACTGTACTGGTTATCAATAGTTCACAGCGCCTGCGCTATCAGTCGTCTTCCAGGCGATACACATCGTGGCACTGCTTGCATACCATCCCCAGCGCGCGATGCTGGTCCGCCAGGGCATCCATATCACCACTGGCGAGTACGTCGGCCAGCATGATCGCCTCCTGATTCAGCTCTTCACGCAGGCGGTCAAACTCGTCGCGCTGCTCCCAGATAACAGGCAGCGCCTCGGTCTCGATGCCTGCCTCAGGCCCGGACCCCGCTGGAAACCAGTCGGCGTTAGCCTGGCTGTGGGCCAGCATGCCCAGCTGGTCGACGTGCTGGCGCACCATGATCATCAGCGGCTTGCGCTTTTGCAGCTCGTCGCGAATGCCCTTGTAGGCGCCGCCCAGCTCCCGGTAATTGGACTGCCGCGATTCAATTACCTGCTGTTCATCGACAGCCCAGGCGAGTCCCGCCACCACCATGGCTGTGCAGGCCAGCAGCACCGCTCCCTTCTTTACCTGCCTGTTTTTTTCTACCACTTCAGCTACTCCACGCATCACAGCTGCCGTCGACATTGACGACCCCGCTTAAAATCTGGCAACGGCCACAGCCCTCCGGGTCTGCTGCCGTGTAAAAGGTACACTTCAGGCAGCTCTTGGCAGCATCGGTGGCAATCACCTGGTAATTCATTGACCTGCGCAAACCCTCGCTGCTTTCCGCCTCGGGATCGGAACAGGCCATTCCCTTGGCTGCGAGGCCAGGTGCCACCGCTGCGGCTAGCAGGCCGACAGCTGTCGGTGCAATCAGGGCAAGAAAGCGGCGCCGGGTGTGCAATTGGCTGGTCATGTCGGCTGTTTCCTTATATTCACCTCAGGTCACCAGGATGTCGGTGATGGGCTTTTGGGTTTTCATCGACTTGTTGCCGTAGCTGTCGATATTGAGCCCCATCACCTGCTGCACGGTCAGCCCCACCCGAGTTACCGGATCGCCCCGGCCAGCCACATGCAATCCCGAGCGCAGTTTGCCGCCCGCCTTGCCAGCAATCATCATGGGGATGCTGTTAAGGGAGTGAACCTTGGCGAACTGGGTGTCGGAGAGCGCCAGGATCAGCGAGTTGTCGAGCAGGGTTCCGTCGCCCTCGGGAATGGCCTTGATCTCGTCGAGGAATGCCGCCCAGGCTTTCATGCTCTGCTCCACAAAAAAGGTCGCCTCAGGCTGGTAACCCAGCTCCTCGTCGATGGGTTCCTCGTGGGTGACCTGGTGATGGGTGACGGTGGTGCCGGGTTTGCGCAGGGTTGAGAACGAATTGGAAAACAGCATGTTGAACACCCGGGTCTGGTTACAGGCCAGGGCCATCGCCAGCAGGCCAGCAAACAGCCGGTTGTTGTGAGCGGCGGTATCGACATCGCTGCCGGGGGTCATCTCGGCTGGATTTTGGGGTATGGCACAGGCCGCAGCCGGGGCCGGTTTTTCCAGCATCAGCGCCAGGCGCTGTTCGGTCTGGCGCACCGAGGTGAAATACTGGTCCATGCGCTGGCGATCGCTGTGGCCGAGGGATTTTTCCAGGTCCCTGTACTGCTCGCGCACTGAACTAAGCACGCTCTGGCGCAGCATGATTTCGGGGTCCGGAGTGAAATCTGCCCGATTGGGGTCCCTGAAATCAGCGCCGAAAATCCGCTGGTACAGCGCAACCGGGGAAACCTCGGAAGGGTTGGTGATAGCGGGGCCGGTGCGGCTGTGGCTGTCGCGGGGGTTGCCCGTGGCGCTCACTTCAATGGAGCGGAAACGGGTGCTGCCACCGATCTTTTCGGCAATCAGAGTATCGAAGGTAGGACCCTCGATCGCCTCCTTGGTCATCGGCGCCGCGCCACTCAGGATCGAGTACTGCCCCGAGTAGTGGCAGAAATTCTGGGCGCCGTCGAGGAAGGTATTGAACCCTGTGAACACGCTGACATCGTTGCGATGGGCTTCGATGTATTTCAGCTCCGGCGGCAGATCGTAATTGGCACCCACCGTGGTGGGCACAAAGCGATCGATATTCATGCCGCAACCCCAGAACCAGGTACCGAAGCGCACCGGGATGGGCGCGCCGGAGGCCAGCGCCGTGGCGTTGTCATTGAGAAACAGGTCCAGCAGGGGCAACCCCACCGCCACGGCGCTGCCGCGGCACATCCCCTGCAGGAAACGTCTTCTGCTCAGGCCTTTTTTCATGGTTATTTCTCCTCGCCGGTTGGCGGGTGCGGTAGTGCCACAGCGAGGCTATCCGCCGCCGGAGCCTTGGCTTGAACCGATTGTGAAGGTGCATGGAATTGATCGCTGGTTGCCACCAACCGCAACAGGGCGGGCAGGGAATAGCCGCTGCGGGCAAAGCGGCGATTGAGCCCTTTCATCCACTCACTTTCATCCCGTTCGACGGTGCGCCCGGACCCCGCCTCGAACACGCGCCGCACCAGGCAGGCCGGAGTGTCGGGATGCGCCGCCACGGCTGCGCCGAGACCCACTGCATCCTCGTATTCACGCCCGTCGAGCACGCCGCTGGAATCGATGGCCACGCCGTTTTCCATGGCGCGGAACACCCCGGAACCATCAAAGTTCTCCATGGCGAGGCCGATGGGGTCGGTGATCCTGTGGCAGCTGGCGCAGGCCGCATCGGTCTGGTGGGCCAGCACCCGCTCGCGGGCGGTTTTGAATTGCGGGTTATCGGTGTCCTGCACCACTGAGAAGTCGACATTGGCGGGCGGAGTGGGCACCTCCTGGCAGAGGATCAGCTCTCGCACCGCCTTGCCGCGCAGGGTGGCGGAACTGCGGCCAGGATGGGAGTGCAGCGCAAGGAAACTCACCCGGGTCAGCAGGCCTGCGCGGTCACCGGCCTTGGGGTTGTCCCCAGGAGGGAACACATAGGTTGACCAGCCACCGGGATTGGCCACCGGCACCCGGTAAATCAGGCCGAGGGAGGACGTGAGAAATGTTTTACGGGTGGTGAAAAGCTCGCGGTAGTCAGCGTTTTCGACCAGCAGGTGATCGACGATGGTACGCAGGGTTTCCTCCCGGGAATCGGCTGCCGCCTTGAAATTGAAACGGGGAAATACCGCCGGGTCCTTGGCCAGTTTGTCGAACTCGTCAAAGCGCAGCATATCGTCAAACAACGCTCGCACCCCGGCTTCGAGGCGGGGCGAAGCGAGCAGGCGATTGACCTGTTTTTTCAGGCCGGAGCGGGTATGGAGGTCGCCCTTTGCCGCCGCGTCAAGTAATTGCGCATCGGGGGTGGTATTCCACAAAAAGTAACTCAGGCGCTGGGCCTTGGCGTAGCTATCGAGGCGCATGGCTCCGGCCCGATCGGGGTCGGCTTCAACCCTTTCGATGCGGAACAGGAAGGGCGGTGCCACCAGCATGCCCGACAGGCCGGCCTTCAGGCCTTCATAGACATCGTCTTTTTGCCCGCCGACCTCGGTCAGAATGCCGCTGTAGAGGGCGCGCTCACTGTCGCTCAGGGGGCGGCGAAACAGTTGGCCACCCAGCCTGTCGAGCAGATCCGCCGCGCACTGGCTGGTGATGCCTGCGGCAGCAGGACTGTCGCAATAGTCCGCAGGTGATTTTTTGACAGCCTCGACATACTGCTGGGCAACACTGCGGCCAATGGTGTCGAACTGCTCAAAACCGAAAGGCGTGACGGACACCACGGAGGAGCCCAGGGCAAGCAGTCCGTGGGTGCGCAACTCCGGCTCAAAGCGGCCTTTGATATCGATGTGTTCACCGAGAATATCGGCAACGGAATTGCGGTACTGCTGCTCGTTGAGACGGCGAACCTGGGGGATCGCCGCCGACTCGTCAGGGGCTGCCAGCAGGGGTGCGGACAATACCGCGGCCATGGCGCCAAGCAGTGTAACCAGTGGCAGATAGAACCCGGGTCGATGCATATCAGGACTCCAGCGGGTAACCCGGGCTTGCGAAGACAGCCTCGGGTTTGGCCGTTTGTTATAGGATTTCGGCTCCAACCCCGGGGCAGACAGTGAATGCAGCGTATGGATTGCCGTTTAACACCGCGCCGCGAGGCAACTCTTACCCTGTACAGTAGAGCGCTTTTACCTATACTACAAATGCAATTTTTGCATTAGATCAATACCTGTTCGACATAGGCAGACGAATAGACTGGCTAGAGTTAGCCAGGCTAGTAGACAGGCTATAGCGGAGATAGACAAAAGATGAAGAACCTCGACCTGCGCAAATTACATCACGCCATCGTGCTGGCGGAGGAGACCACATTCGTGCGCGCCAGCAAGCGACTGCACATCAGTCAGCCCGCGCTGACCCGCAGCATCCAGAATCTCGAGAGCGACCTCGACCTGCAGCTGTTCGACCGCAATCTGTCCGGCGTCATGCCCACCCCGGAGGGTCGGGTGGTACTCGAAAGGGGCAGGGAATTGCTGCACCAGATGGGCAGCCTCTACAAGGAAATCGGCCAGCTGAAGAATGTCGATGGCGGGGAGCTGTCCCTCGGCATCGGTGCCGGCACCCAGAACCCCATCCTCAATCAGCTGATGCTGGCACTGGTGAATCGCTATCCGCAGCTCACCGTGTGTATCGAGGTGGAACCGGTAGCCGACCTGGTGGAATTGCTGCAGCGCGAGCGCATAGAATTTTTTGTCGCCGACAAGGGGCAGATCAAACCTGCCGCGCGCAAGCAGCTGCAGCTGGAAAAACTGATGTCCTGCAACGGCGGTTATTTTGTGCGCCGCGATCACCCCCTTGCTGCACTGCGGGATTTCCCCCTCGACCTGATCGCCGGGTTTCCTCTTATCGGCTGCAAAACCGAGGATAACGAGTGGCACCCGCCGGGCAAGTTCGAAAAGCAGTATTTCAAGAGCGGCAAACTCAATGGCATCGTCTGCAACGATATCGCCACGGTGAAATCGGTCATTCTTGAATCCAGTGCCATTCTGGTCACCGTCGACGCCATGGTCGCCGATGAGCTGGCGGACGGCAGTATCTGCGAGCTGCAGTTCTTCAACCCCGGTTTTTCCACCCAGCGCGAGATATGCCTGGCGACGGTGCAGGGCCGGACCCTGTCCAATGTCGCCAAAATGGCGATTGATGCCATTGTCGATATCGCGGCGCGCGAGCCTGCCCGCAAGCCTGAGAACTAAAGCAGCATTCCCGCAGGCTCAAACCATCCCGGCCACATGCTCACCGATGGCAAGGCATGCCGTCAGCCCCGGCGACTCAATGCCGAACAGATTGACCAGCCCCGGCACCCCGTGCACGGTGGAACCGTCAATGCGAAAGTCGCTGTCGCCCATGCCGGGACCTGCCAGTTTGGGACGCACCCCGGCATAGCCCGGCACCAGGCGGTCGCATTCCACCCCAGGCCACCAGCGGCGAATGGCCGCGTAAAAGTGATCGGCGCGGGCGGGGTCGACGCTGTAGTCGGGGCTGTCCACCCACTCCACATCGGGGCCGAATTTGCCGCCGCCGGCCAGATCGAGAGTGAGGTGAACACCGAGGCCGCCGGGCTCGGGAACCGGGTAGACAAGATGAGAGAAGGGAACCTTGCCGCTGTAACTGAAATAGCTGCCGCGGGCAAACCAGCTGCGCGGCAGGGCGTGTTCGGGCAGGCCAGAGAGAGTACCGGCCACGGCAAGAGCATCGAGACCGGCGGCATTGATCACAGCGCGGGCGCTGAGCTGCAACCGCTCCTCAGCGGCGCCGCTGACAATCGCCAGCTGAATACCGCCCCCCTTGCCCGTCTCTGTCACGCTGCCCGCACTCACCCGGCTGTGACAGGCCAGCAGCCCGCCATGGCCCTCCACATCAGCCAGCAGGCCCAGCATCAGGCCGTGGCTGTCGACAATGCCTGTTGACGGTGACAGCAGCCCGGCATGGCAGTCCAGCGCCGGTTCCAAAGCGCTGACCTGCTCGCGACTGAGCCAGCGCAGATCCGCCACGCCGTTTGCCTCCGCCCGGCTGCGGATGGCCTTGAGGGCCGCAATCTGATCGGGATTTGCCGCCACCACCAGCTTTCCCGTGCGGGCGTGACCAATACCGCGCCCGGCACAGTAATCGTAGAGTTGCTCGCGCCCCTGGCGGCACAGAGTGGCCTTGAGGGAGCCGGGCGGGTAGTACAGCCCGGCGTGGATTACTTCACTGTTGCGGGAGCTGATGCCCTGGCCAAAACTGGCTTCGCGCTCCAGCACCAGCACCTCGCGCCCGGCCTGTGCCAGGGCGCGGGCACAGGCGAGGCCGATCACCCCGCCACCGATCACCACACAGTCCACTGATTCCATGGTGCAATCCCGCTGCTTTCAGCCAGGTCTGTAGACGCTTAGGGCTGGAAGGTATCGCGGTCCGACACCTCGTTGTAAATGGCAGGGTCAAACAGGTTTTCGCTTTTCGCCACCACCGTCGATACCACACAGTCGCCGGTGACATTGACAGCGGTGCGAATCATATCCAGCAGGCGGTCAACCCCGATAATCAGGGCGATGCCCTCCACCGGCAGGCCCACCTGTTGCAGCACCATGGCGAGGGTAATCAGACCCACCCCCGGCACCCCGGCAGTGCCCACCGACGCCAGGGTAGCGGTGGCAATCACCGCCAGGTAGCCGCCGATGCCGATATCCACATTGAAGGCCTGGGCAATAAAGACCGTCGCTACACCCTGCATGATGGCGGTGCCATCCATATTGATGGTGGCGCCGAGGGGCACGGTGAAGGAGGCGATGGAGTTGTCGATGCCGATGCGCTTTTCCGCCACGTTCATGGTGATCGGCATGGTGGCATTGCTGGAGGCGGTGCTGAAACCAAACAGGATCGCGGGGCGGACGTTCTTGAAAAAGGTCAGCGGATTCAGCCCCGAGAAGAGTTTGAGCAGCAGGGGGTAAACACCGAGCATATGCAGCCCGAGCACCAGCACCACCGTGCCGAAATACTTCGCCAGATCGAGAATGGCGCCAATCCCCAGCTCACTGAACAGCTTGGCCAGCAGGCAAAATACGCCGTAGGGCGCGAGGTGCATGAGGAAGTTGACCATGGTCATGATCACCTCGTTAAAGCTCTGGAAAAACTCCAGCACCTTGCGCCCCGGCTCGCCGCTGTGGGTCATCGCCACCCCCATCAAAATGGAGAACACGATGATCTGCAGCATATTGCCCTCCACCATCGCCTGCACCGGGTTGGTGGGGAAGATGTTGATCAGCACCTCCTTCACCGACGGCGCAGGGCCGGGCTGAAATTCACCCCCATCCCCCAGCTCGATACCCATGCCGGGATCAATCACATTGGCCAGTAACAGCGCCAGACTGATGGCAATGGCGGTGGTGAGCAGGTAGAGCCCCAGGGTTTTGGCCGCCATCTGGCCCATGCGGGCGTTGAGGCCCATGGCGCTGCTGCCACACACCAGCGAGACAAACACCAGTGGCACCACCAGCAACTTCAGGGAGGCGACAAAAATACTGCCCACCACATCAAACACGGAATTGACCAGCCAGGCAGAGAGATTGGCGACAAAACTCCCCTCCGCAGCCGACAGCACATTCAGCACTGCGCCAACGGCGATACCCGCCGTCATGCCGATCAGGATTTTGCTCGATAACTTCATGGTGGCTCCCTTATGTTGTTTTGTTGTGCCGTCTTGCCATGCCGCGCTTTGCGACAGGCGCAAGAGGTTATTTTTTATCGCCTCGCAGCGCTGCTACCCGCTGCTGAAGATCTTCAGCCACAACCCGCTCCGGCTGCAGTGGCGCCGCGGCAACCACATCAATACGGCTGAACAGTTTCCAGCCGCGCCGGAATACCCCGCCGCGATGGCTGAAAAAACTGCCCCACAGCCCGCGCAGCGCCAGCGGCACCACCGGCACTGGCGTATCGGCGACGATGCGTTCAATGCCGCGGCGGAATTCACCAATAGTGCCGTCGCGGGTCAGCTGCCCCTCGGGGAAAATACACAGCAACTCACCCGCTGCCAGGTAATCGGCAATGGCTTTCATGGCTTGCTCATAGGCCTGCTCATCGTCCTGACGGGAGCAGATGGGAATGACGCCACCGGCCCTGAAAATGTAGTGAAGTACGGGTATATCGTAGATGCCCTTGTGCATCACAAAACGCACCGGGCGCCGGATAGCCCCCGCCAGGATCAGGGCGTCCACGTAGCTTACATGGTTGCAGACCAGCACTGCGCCGCCTTTTTGCGGAATGTTATCCAGCCCCTGATGACTGACCCGGTACATGCCGTGGCTCAACAGCCAGACGAAAAAGCGCAGGGTAAATTCCGGCACCTGGCGGAAGATAAACAGCGCCACGGCAATATTCATCAGCGCCAGGGCGAGGAAAAATTCGCCGATGGTAAAGCCCACCAGCCCCAAAAACAGCATCCCCAGCACACCCGCCATCACCATAAACAGGGAGTTGAAAATATTGTTGCAGGCGATCACCCGGGCGCGTTTTTCCACTGCCGTGCGGGCCTGGATCAGGGCCTGCAGGGGCACGATATAGAACCCGCCAAACATGCCCAGCATCACCATATCCAGCAGGATACGCAGGCCGCCACTGGTGGCCAGGAATTGCCAGAAACCCGCTTCGCCCTGCGCCACAAATCCCGCTGCGGCAAAATACAGATCGATACCAAAAATACTCAACCCGATGGAGCCAAAGGGCACCAGACCGATTTCCACCCGCTGGCCGCTCATGCGGTCACACAGCAGGGCGCCGATGCCGATCCCCACGGTAAACCCGCACAGCAGCAGGGCAATCACCGTGACATCGCCGCGCAGCACCTCCACCACAAAGTTGGGCGTCTGGGTCAGGTAGGCCAGCCCCAGCAACCAGAACCACGAAATACCCAGGATGGCGTGCCATACGGCGCGCTTCTCGCGCGCCAGTTTCACCAGCTCACCCATTTCCCGCGCCGGGTTCCAGTCGATACGCAGGTCGGCGGCGTGGGGTTCGGCCACCGGCACCTGGCGCCCCGCCAGCCAGCCAGCAACCGCCACCACCATCAACACCGTACCCACCCAGGGCAGGGAATTTTCCACCCCGGCCAGCAGGGTGCCGAACAGGGTGCCGAGCAAAATGGCGACAAAAGTGGCCATCTCCACCTGCGCATTGCCCGCCACCAGCTCGTCGGAGCGCAGGTGCTGGGGCAGGATCGCGTATTTAATCGGGCCAAAAAAAGTGGATTGCATGCCCATGGCAAACAGCACCGCCAGCAGTCCCCACAGGCTGCTGAACATGAAGGCCAGCACCCCCAGGCCCATGATGACAATCTCCGCCAGCTTGACGCGGCGGATAATCAGCGACTTCTCGTACTTGTCCGCCAGTTGCCCCGCCAGGGGTGAGAACAAAAAGAACGGCAGCACAAACAGTGCCGCCGCCAGATTGACCAGGGTATTGGTATCCATGTCCGTGCCGGCAAACCCGGCGGTTACCGCCAGCACCAGCAGGCAGTTCTTGAACAGGTTATCGTTGAATGCGCCGAGAAACAGGGTGACAAACAGAGGCAAAAAACGCCGGGATCTGAGCAAATGAAACTGGCTGTCGGGTTCATTGCCGCTCATATCAATATCCTGGAGTCTGGGGATCTTTGCCTGATTGGAAGGTCAGAGACTGTCGTCAAAGCCATGGACTGTAGCAAACCCCTATGACCATGGCCATATGAGTGGCAATGTCTGATCGCCACCCCCATAATTGCCCGTCAACCTGGAGGGAGCCATGAAGTACTGCTGTATCAGGGGTGTTGCCTTATTGTTACTGACTGGAGCCTGCCTCCCCGGCATCGCCGACAGCGATGGCGCGCCAGCATCACCGGCACTGCAAGCCGCACCACAGGAGCAGGCCCTGCCCGCTGACGCCACTGAAATCAAAAGGCCCTGGACCACCAGCCTCTACCTTGAGAACGACCTGTTCGGGGAAACCGACCAGAACTACACCAATGGTATCCGCCTCTCCTGGGTGTCCCCCAACCTGTCCTCCTACCGCGATGACCCCGCTGTACCCGCACTGATCAACAACGTCAACGACCGCCTCGACCGGCTGCTGGATTTCAGGACAGGCCTGACCCGCAACGTGGTGGTGAGTCTCGGCCAGCTGATCTACACCCCCGCCGATCGCGACGCCACGGCACTGCAAGTGGACGACCGCCCCTACGCCGGTTATCTCTACCTGGGTTTTGGTTTCCATGCCCGCACCAGCGACCGCCTCGACTCAGTGGGCGTCAATCTCGGCGTGGTGGGCCCAGCAGCCCTTGGTGAGCAGGCCCAGGACGCCATCCACGATTTGCGCAACATCAAAAAATTCCAGGGCTGGGACAACCAGCTGCGCAATGAACCAGCGTTGCAGCTGGTCTATGAAAACAAACTGCGGCTGTTCAATCAGCCATTGCCCTTCGGCATGCAGCACGACTTTATCAGCCATGCCGGTATCGCCCTCGGCAATGTCGGCAGCTACCTCAATGTCGGCGGCGAATACCGTATCGGCTGGGATCTGCCGGAAGACTTCGGCACCTCGGCGGTGCGCCCGGCGGGCGACAACAGCGCACCGGGGAGTGGCGACACCCGCCTGATTCTCAGCGACAGCCTGCTCTACGGGCTGCACGGTTTTGTCTCGGTGGATGGCCGCCTGGTGGGCAACGACATTTTTCTCGACGGCAACACCTGGCGCGACAGCCACAGCATCGACAAGGAGTACCTGGTGGCGGATGTTTCTGTGGGGCTGAGCTTTCTGGTGCGCCAGTGGAAGGTGTCCTACGGCCAGGTATTCCGCAGCCGCGAGTTCAAGGGCCAGGAACACCATCATGAGTACGGTTCACTGAGTATTTCCTATACCTGGTAGGCGGCGCTGGAGAGGGTTGCACATAAAAGCTGGCCGGGACAGCGGAGCAGCCCGAAAGCCGAAGGAGATTTTGCCGTCCTGATTTATTGAGCGGTGCTTTACAATGGCCACCTCCAACCCACCGCAAGCAGAAGATACTTTGCCCACTGACAAGCCCTTTGCGCCCCATAAGCCCCGCTGGCGAGCACTGCACTGCTGCACGGGCAATTCCGTACCCCGTCACTGGCGCCACTGGCTGGAGGATCGCGGCTCCCTGACCCGGCGCCTGGTCAGTGCCAGCGGTGGCGATTTTCGCGTGCAAATTCTCCGCCAGTTTGTCGGCCTGCCAAGTGCGGAGGAGGCCCGCACCCTGCGTCTGGCGCCGCGCCGCCGGGCACTGATCCGCGAAGTGCTGCTGATCGGCAATGGCGTGCCCTGGGTGTTTGCGCGCAGCATCCTGCCCCTCACCACCCTCAGCGGCAGGCTTCGGCGCTTGCGCAAACTGGATAACCGACCGCTCGGGCAGCTTTTGTTCAGCGACAACAGCATGACCCGCGGCGCGGTGGAAGTGGCGCGTATTGATGGCACCTGCCTGCCCGCAGCCTGTGACGCCCAGGGCCAGCCGCTGTGGGGGCGGCGCTCGGTATTCCGCCTCGACGGCAAACCACTGCTGGTATGCGAGATTTTTCTCGACGGATTTACCCCTACAATGGCTGATATTTTTCGGCCATGGCAACCATGAACCTCAGCAATACCCGCCTGATTCACTTTATCCACCTCACCCGTCTGCACAAGCCGGTGGGCACAATCCTGCTGCTGTGGCCCGCCCTGTGGGGCCTGTGGCTGGCGGCGGGCGGGGTTCCCGATCTGGCGGTGCTGGCCATTTTTATTGCCGGGGCCTTTGTGATGCGCGCGGCGGGTTGCGCCATCAACGATTATGCCGACCGCCATATCGATGCCCATGTGGCGCGCACCAGCTACCGGCCGCTGGCCACTGGCCAGGTCAAACCCTGGGAGGCCTTGGCGGTATTTGTCGCGCTGTCGTTACTCGGATTTGGCCTGGTGTTGCTGACCAACACACTGACTGTGGTGCTGGCCTGTATCGGCGCAGTCATCATTGCCATTTATCCGTTTATGAAGCGCTATACCCATCTGCCACAGCTGGTGCTGGGCCTGGCCTGGGGCTGGAGCATCCCCATGGCATTTGCCGCCCAGAGCAACAGCCTGCCCTGGCAATTGTGGCCGCTGGTGCTGGCGGTTATCGCCTGGACCGTGGTGTTCGATACCTTTTACGCCATGGTGGACCGCGACGACGATATCCGCATCGGCGTCAAATCCACCGCCGTGCTGTTCGGTCGCCACGACCTGACCATCATCGCCGCACTGCAACTGGTGACGGTGTTGCTGCTGGCTGCCAGCGGCCTGCTGTTTGCCCGGGGGTTGGCCTATTTCACCGGGGTCGCGGTTGTCGCCCTGCTCTTTGCCTACCAGCTGCTGTCGACCCGTCGACGCGACAGGGATGCCTGTTTCCGCGCCTTTATGCACAACCGCTGGGTCGGGGTGGTGGTATTTGTGGCGCTGGTGTTGGACTACGCCTGACATCAGGCCTGAGCATCAACGCACAGGTAGACAGCCCTGTCTGCCGTGGCTGATACTTTTGGTTGTCACAGTCTTGTCATGAAAGCGCCATGTAATGGAGCCCTCTCAAATACAGATGACGATGGCAACCTGGAGCGAACCGCCATGACAATGCAAACCATACTGATCATCGACGACGAAGCCGCTATCCGCGACATGGTGGGTATCGCCCTTGAAGTGGCTGGCTTTCGTTGCCTGCAGGCCGAGAACGCCCGCGACGGCCACGCCCTGATCATCGATGAAAAACCCGAGCTGGTACTGCTCGACTGGATGATGCCCATCACCAGCGGCATTGAACTGCTGCGCCGCCTGCGCCGCGATGAGCTGACCGAAAAGCTGCCGGTGATCATGCTCACCGCCAAGGCTGAAGAGGACAACCTGGTGCAGGGCCTGGAGGGCGGCGCCGACGACTACATCACCAAGCCCTTCTCACCCCGCGAGCTGGTGGCGCGCACCAAGGCGGTATTGCGCCGCAAGCAGCCGCAAATGCCCGAGGAGATCATCCACGCCCGCGACCTGGTGTTCGACCCCGTCAGCCACCATGTCACCATCGGCGAGCAGACCCTGTCCATGGGGCCAACGGAATTCCGCCTGCTGGGCTTTTTTCTCACCCACCAGGATCGGGTCTACTCCCGCGACCAGATTCTCGATCATGTGTGGGGCGGCAATGTCTACATGGATGAGCGCACCGTGGATGTGCATATCCGCCGCCTGCGCAAGGCGCTGTCCATCGCTGACCACGACCAGCTGATCCAGACGGTGCGCGGTTCCGGTTACCGTTTTTCTACCCGCTTTCCCGGTTGAACCGGCAATTGAGGCTCGACACAGCCACCCGCTAAGGTGAGAATTCCGCCTCCTGAAGCGAATATCGAGGCCATTTTGCAGGAAGGTTTGCGCACAGAAGTCCAACGGATTGTTGCCCTGGCGATTTTTTTGCTGGCGTTTGGCCTGTTTAACGGTTTCCCACTCACCACTCTGTTGATCGGCGGTACCGCCTACATGGCCTTCACCCTGATGAAGGTCAACAAGCTCTATGCCTGGCTTGCATCAGATACTGACACCATGCCGCCGGAAGCCACCGGGGTATGGGGTGATATCTCCGACTACCTGTACCGCCTCCAGCGCCGCATTGACCAGTCGCAGAAAAACTACACCAGCCTGGCCCTGCGCATCCGCCAGATCACCTCGGCCATCGACGACGGCATGCTGCTGCTCAACAGCGACCGCACCCTCGACTGGTGGAACCCGGCAGCCACCCAGCTGCTGCAACTGCGCGAGCGCGACAGGGGTGAAAATATCGTCAACCTGGTACGCAATCCGCTGTTTGTGAATTTTATCCACGCTGAAAACTTCAGCACCTCCCTCGAATTGCCATCCCACACCAACGCCCAGCGCATCCTGCAGTTTTCTGCCGGGTCCTTCGGGCGCGGCGAGATTGTGCTGCTGGTGCGGGATATCACCCGCCTGCGCCGCCTGGAGGAAATGCGCAAGGAGTTCGTTGCCAACATTTCCCACGAGCTGCGCACCCCGCTCACCGTGCTGATCGGTTATCTCGAAACCCTCAGCGACAGCACTGATTCGCTGCCACCCCACTGGCAACGGGCACTGCCACAGATGGACCAGCAGGCCAAGCGCCTCAACTCCCTGGCGGAGGATCTGGTACTGCTGTCGCGCCTCGAGTCGAGCGATATCAACCCCAATCGCTCCCTGGTGGATATCCATCAACTGCTCGCCTCCATTGTCGAAAGCCAGCAAATGCTCACTGCAGGCACTCACCGGTTGAGCCTGCACTGCCCGCCAGGACTGTCGATTGTGGGCGAGAACAAGGAATTGCACAGCGCCTTTGCCAACCTGGTGGTGAATGCCATCCGCCACAACCCCGAGGGCTGCGATATCAGCATCCGCGCGCGCGGCACAGCGGCTGGTGTGGTGGTGCGCATTGCCGACAACGGTGTCGGCATCGACCCCAGGCACCTGCCGCGCCTCACCGAGCGCTTTTACCGCGCCGACGACAGCCGCGCCAGCACCACCGGCGGCACCGGACTGGGTCTGGCCATCGTCAAGCATGTGATGGGGCGTCACAACGCCACCCTGAAAATTCGCAGCACCCTCGGCAAGGGCTCCACATTCAGCTGCCGCTTTGTCACCCCCAGGTCAGCAGACAGTGCCAATGCCAGCTAACCGCGTTGCCCGGCACAATCGCTACAGTATTGCGCAACCCTGAAACAGCGGGCCGGGGCTTGACGCCATGGCGGTCATTGCGCAGGATGCCCACACCTCCGAGGATACTGTATGGGCACCGAAATCGAGCTCAAGCTGAGCCTTCCCCGCTCCGCCCTGGCGGCACTGCGCAGGCATCCCGTGCTGCTCGCCGCACCCAAATCCGGCAATGCCTGCACCCTAGAAAACACCTACTTCGACACCCCTGATCTGTTATTGAAAAAGCGCGGCGTCGCCCTGCGAATCCGCCGCCACAGTCGCCGCTGGTTGCAGACGGTAAAGTGTAGCGCCACTTCCAGCGGCGGCTTGAGCCAGCGCCCGGAGTGGGAACAACCCTACAGCGGCAGCTTCGATTTTGCCGCCATTGATCGCCCCGCCGTGCGCAAACTGCTGGCGCGCCACCACGACGATCTGGTGCCGGTTTTTTCCACCCGCTTTCGGCGCGAAACACGGGTCTACGCCCCCGATGCCGACACCCGCATCCTGATCATGATCGACACCGGCGAGCTGCTGTCGGGAGACCGCAGCGAACCGATTTGTGAAATCGAGCTGGAGCTGGAGAGCGGCAAAGCGGTCGATCTGCTGCGCCTCGCCGCTGTGCTGGCCGAGGACTTGCCGCTGCTACCCGATGATGTCAGCAAGGCCGGGCGCGGCTATCGGCTGCTGACCGGGCAGGTCGCCGGTGCGGCGCG
>LADM01000111.1 GCA_000961645.1 Gammaproteobacteria bacterium BRH_c0
GTTGTCCAGGATCAGGCTGTGCCAGCGCTTCAGCAGCTGGGCGCGCTCGCGGGCGCTGCTAGCGCGCCAGGCGGGGAAAGCTGCCTGGGCCGCATCCACAGCGGCTTTGGCGTCCTCCGGGCCACTGTTGGGCACATGGGTAAATACCCTGTCAGTGGCGGGATCGCTGACCGGATGCCGGGCGGCGCCCAGAGCCTGCTGCCAGTGGCCGCCGATAAAGTTGCCATCACACATCAGTGCTGGTCGGTTGAGTTCAAGGCTCAGGTGACTGGTCATCGTTAATCCTCCTTTAATCAGGTCGGAATGTATGGGAGCGGCTGTGGCCGCATCACAAATGCAGCTCGGGCTGTGACTCCCTGTTGGCAGGCAGTAACAGGGTGAAGGCGGTGACCTGGTTTGCCGAAGTCACCGCGATGCTGCCGCCATGGATAGTGACGATAGCCTGGACTATCGCCAGCCCCAGGCCAACCCCTTCGCCGCGCCGTGAACGTGCCGGATCGACGCGGTAAAAGCGGTCGAAAATTTTCGGCAACTGGTCGGGGGCAATGGTGGGACCGGGGTTTTCAATCGTGATACGGGCACTGTCACCCTCGTTGGCAATGGTTGCGGTTACAGCCTGGTGTTGCGGTGTATGGCGCACTGCGTTGGCGAGCAGGTTGCCCAGTGCCCGGCGCAACATCGCGCGGTCGCCATGAATCGCTGTTGCCTCACCTTGGAGTGTCAGGGCTACCTCGCGTTCCTCGGCCCAGGCTTCGTAGAAGTCGAACAGGGCCCTGATTTCCGTGGCCAGATCAATATCGACAAAAGCGGGCTTTAACATGCCGTTGTCGGTTTTTGCCAGCCACAACATATCGGCCACCATGGTGGCCAGGCGATCGTATTCCTCCAGGTTTGAATAAAGCACATCGCGATATTCCTCCACCGTGCGCGCCTGGCCGAGTGCTACCTCGGTCTGGGTGGTGAGATTGGTGATGGGCGTACGCAATTCATGGGCAATATCGGCAGAGAAGTTCGACAATCGGGAAAACACATCCTCCATGCCGCCGAGCATGTCATTGAATGACGCAACCAGCTCCTGCAGTTCCTGCGGCACCTTTGCTGTTTCCAGTCGCAGGTGGAGCTTGTCGGTGCGAATGGCGCGAATTTCCGCGCTGAGGCGATGCAGGGGGCGGTGCCCGTACTGCACGGCAAACCAGGTTGCGAGCAGTGTCACCGCGCTGGCAATGATCATGATGATCCACAGAGTGTTGGCAAAATCGGCCATAAACTCGAGATGAAAATCCATACTGCTGGCGACTACCAGCCACAGATCGGCGTCGCTTCCCGCCGCCAGTACGGCAACCCGGTAGGTGCGGTTTGTTTCCGTCCACTGGTACAGGTTGTCGGCAGCAATGTCAGCGACAGTGGGGGCCACGCTGACGAGAGTGCGAAGATCGGGGCCTGCCGTGGCATAGAGCGTTTCGCCATTGCGGCGAAAAACGCCGAAATAAACGCCGTGATGTCCTGACACAACAGCGGGCAGTGTCGCCTTTAAACGGTTGCTGTTTTGAGGCGCTGCGGTGGCCAGTGCCTGTTGAACAGCTTCAGCCACTACCCGCAGTTCGTCGGCGTCCTGTTCGGCAAAATGATTGGCGATGGAGCGCTGGACAATCCAGCCGATGATCAACAGGCAGCACAGGATGGCAACACCTGCCAGGGCCGTTACCCGCAGGGCCAGGGATGCCGGTCGGGAGTCGGCGGATTCATGGTTCATCAGGAATATCCAGCCTGTACCCCATGCCGCGCACGGTATGGATCAGTTTGATTGGATGGGGGTCGTCAATTTTTGCCCGCAGGCGGCGAATCGCCACATCAATCACATTGGTGTCACTGTCAAAATTCATATCCCACACCTGTGAGGCGATCAGCGAGCGCGGCAATACCTCGCCCCGCCTTCTCACCAGCAGTTCGAGCAGGGCAAACTCCTTGGCTGTCAGGTTTACCCTGGTGCCGCCCCGCATGGCCCGTCGGCGGGGAAGATCGAGTTCAAGATCAGCCACCTGGATTCGCTCGGCAACGGCTGCGCCTGTGCCCCGCCGCAGCAGGGTGCGCACCCGCGCCAGCAGTTCGGCGAAGGCGAACGGCTTTACCAGGTAATCATCCGCACCCAGTTCCAGCCCCTTGACCCGGTCGTCAACACTGTCCCTGGCGGTCAGAAATAACACCGGTGTATCCCGGCCGGCGTCGCGCAAGGCTTTGACAATGCGCCAGCCATCCACATCGGGCAGCATCACGTCGAGAATGATCAGGTCGAAGCTTTCGGTCATGGCCAGGTGGTGACCATCGAGGCCGTTGCGGGCCAGGGCAACAATAAAGCCGGCCTCGGACAATCCCTTGTGGAGGTAATCACCGGTTTTGATTTCGTCTTCAACTACCAGCAGTCTCATAAGTGTTGGCTCCAGCAGCAGGGGCGACGGATTGACTGGGTGTTGGAGATGTTAGCGGGTTTTAACAGCATGGTAGACAAACACTCAGATCATGGAGATTACCCCAGCATGACAATTTTGTAATCCACCCGTCATGCCCGGGACAGGGGGCGCTGCCTATGATCAGTTATCAACACTTCGCTGTTCGACACGGGCAAGCGACATTGCAACAGGAACCAGCTCCATGACTGTGAAAGAATTTCCAGCGTCTGGCGTCGCAGATTTTCGCCGTCGACGCTTCGTCCAGGGCCTTGCCGCAGGGGGTGTACTGCTGGGTTTGTCGGGGCTTTCCAGTGTCAGCAAGGCTTTCGCCACTGAAATGCCCAGTGCAGGCAATCAGGCGCCAGTGCTCAGCGGCACCGAGTTCCACCTGATCATTGACCAGTCGCCAGTCAATTTCACAGGCAATCCGCGGATGGCGATCACCATCAACGGCTCCATTCCGGCCCCCACCCTGATCTGGCGGGAAGGCGACACCGTCACCCTGCGGGTCACCAACCGCCTTGCCGAGGATACCTCGATTCACTGGCACGGCCTGATTTTGCCGTTTCAAATGGACGGCGTGCCGGGCATCAGTTTCCCTGGCATTAAACCTGGTGAAACCTTCACCTACCGCTTCAAGGTCAGGCAAACCGGCACCTACTGGTACCACTCCCACAGCGGATTTCAGGAGATGCTGGGCATGTACGGGGCCATTGTCATTGTGCCTGCCCGGGGCGAGCGCATCGGCGCCGATCGCGATCATGTGGTGGTGTTGTCCGACTGGACTGACGCTGATCCCATGGCCGTGTTCGCCCGATTGAAACAGCAGAGCGATTACTACAATTTCAATCAGCCCACTGTTGGCGACTTGGTCAGCGATGTCCGGCGTCATGGGCTGCGCCAGGCTGTCGCCATGCGCAACATGTGGAATGCGATGCGGATGAATCCCACCGATCTGGGGGACCTGTCCGGCGAGACCCTGACGTTCCTGATGAATGGCACAACACCAGCCGGTAACTGGCGGGGGATTTTCAAACGCGGCGAGCGGGTGCGCCTGCGCTTTATCAACGCGGCCAGCAGCACTTTTTATGATGTGCGGATACCGGGCCTGACAATGACGGTGGTGCAGGCCGACGGCCAGGATGTGGAGCCAGTCAGCGTCGATGAATTCCGCTTTGGCCCGGCGGAAACTTACGATGTGATTGTCGAACCCCGGGACGACGCCTATACCATTTTTGCCCAGACCATGGAGCGCAGTGGCTATGCGCGCGGCACCCTGGCGCTGGATGCCAGTCTCAGTGCGCCAGTGCCACAGGTGGATGCGCCGGAAAAGCTGGGTATGACTGACATGATGGGCGCGATGAATCATGGTGGCGGAGATGGTCAGGTAATAAAAGATGACGGAGCGCATGGCGCCATGGCCATGAACCATACCGCCCATCAGGGGCACAGCAGGGGATGGGCGGTGCCATCTAAAACGGTTCGCCATGCCCGCAGCGAGTATGGTCCTTCCGTGGATATGCGGGTGGATATGCCGCGTACCAATCTCGATGATCCCGGCGTCGGTCTGCGCAACAACGGTCGCCGGGTGCTCACTCTTGCCGACCTGCATTCACGGGATGGTGTTATTGATGACCGGCGGCTACCGGTGCGGGAGATCGAGCTGCATCTTACTGGCAATATGGAACGCTACAGCTGGTCGATTGATGGCCTGGAATTTGGCCAGAGCACGCCGGTGCATATGAAGCAGGGTGAACGCCTGCGGGTCATCCTCCACAACGACACCATGATGACCCACCCCATGCACCTGCACGGCATGTGGAGTGATCTGGAGGACGATCAGGGCAATCTGTTGGCGCGCCGACACACCATTCCGGTTCAGCCTGCACAGCGCATCAGCTTCCGCACTACTCCCCATGAACTGGGGCGCTGGGCCTGGCACTGCCATCTGATGTTCCATATGGATGCCGGGATGTTCCGCGAGGTGGTGGTGTCATGAGGGAGATCGCATTCGTCAGCTGTGGGACAAAGGCCGACATCTTCACCGGGCTAATTGTCGTGGTATTTGCCATGGCAACTTTTCTGGCCAATCCGCTCTCGGCACAGGAGCATGGCGACCATGATCCCCATGCCGGGCACAGCATGACCGCGCCAGTCGAACGGAGGCATAACTCCAGAGACGATAGCGGCAAATCTGATGCAGGCAACTTGCGGGGTACAACGCATGGGCACATGCAGGGCGGTTCAGCGCCAGCCGACGCCCGCGATCCCCACGCCTATTCCGCAGGCCACACACTGACCACTGGCCCCTATGCCTTGTCGGATCAGCGCCAGCTTCATTTGATGGACGAGCACAATTTGCACGGTTTTATGTTTGATCGGCTCGAGTATAGCGACAGGAAAGGCGACAACCCGCTCGTCTATGATACCCAGGCCTGGTATGGCCGCACCTACGACCGACTGGTGATCAAGGCCGAAGGTGAGCTGGTCGATGGCACGCTGGAGGAGTCCCGCACCGAACTGTTATGGGGCCATGCCATTGCGGCCTTCTGGGATAGCCAGCTGGGCCTGCGCCATGACAGTGGCGAAGCTGGCGTCGATCGAACCTGGCTGGCCCTTGGCGTGCAGGGGCTGGCTCCCTACTGGTTTGAGGTGGATGCCAGCGTCTATCTGGGCGACAGTGGCCGCAGTGCCCTGCGACTGGAAACCGAATATGACCTGCTGTTGAGCCAGCGTTTGATTCTGCAGCCGCGAGTTGAGTTGAATCTGTACGGCAGGGAAGACAGGGACAACGGCATTGGCAGCGGCCTGTCGGATGTTGCCGCCGGGTTGCGCCTGCGCTACGAATTCAGTCGCCAGCTGGCGCCTTATATCGGGGTGGAGTGGACGCAAAAATATGGCAACAGTGCCGATCTGGCGCGGCAAGACAACAGCCCCGTCAGTGATACCCGCTGGGTAGCCGGTGTGCGGATCTGGTTTTGAACGCTATAGTGTCAACAGCCCCTAGTGACTTAACGACAGGAACCCGTCAATGAAAACATCGAAAAATACCTGCCTGCTGGCATTCCCGCTATTGCTGGTGACCCTCTGGGCTGTCGCCCATGATCCCTCCGAGCATGCTGAAAAGAACGTCAAACCCGACTGTGCAGCCATGGATCATGATGGCATGGACAACAATGATCCGGTGATGCAGGCGATGATGAAGAAGTGCATGTCGGAAAAGTCTGGCAGCGACGATCATCACGACCACGACCACGACCACGACCATGACAAGGGCCAGCAAGACAGCGCAGCCAGCCCGCGGGCGGAGGACAGCCCCGCGTCGGATGAACACTCTGGCCACGGGGATCATTAATAACATCGGCAAGGATCTGTCATCGTGAAATGTGTGAAGAAATTGCTGTTAGTCGCTGTGTTCACTGCCGTGGCAGGTGCGGCGTTCCTGTATTCCGGCGTTTACCCTGTCGGCGCCGATGTAGAGCATCAGCGCTGGGTTTACTGGTTGCTGGAAACCCTGCGTGAACGCTCGATTGCACGGGCGTCGCAGGACATTGAAGTGCCTGCCCTCGACGCCCCCGAACTGTTGCTGGCGGGCGGGCCCGACTATAACGAGATGTGCGCCAGCTGCCATCTCAAACCCGGCAAGGACAACAGCGACCTGAGTATTGGCCTCTACCCGGCACCGCCAAACCTGTCGCTCGGTTCCGACCAGGGGCAGTCCGGCGACGATGCTCAATCAGCGGCTGCCAGGCAATTCTGGATTATCAAGCACGGCATCAAGGCGTCAGGCATGCCCGCCTGGGGACCAACTCACGACGACCAGCGCATCTGGGCCATGGTGGCTTTTCTGCAAAAGCTTCCCGACCTGACACCCGTGCAGTACCAGATCCTGACCGCCAGAAGTGAAAGTGATGATCACGGTCATTAGAACCTGGCGGCAAGGGTTTTTTGTTACGCGTGTTAGGATGTTTCGGTGCTAAAAGGTACCAAGGGCAATTGAAAGACACATGGTAAAAAACTGGGTTCTAATGTTGATGATGGTGCTGGTGGCACTGCAGTCACTGACAGTGATTGCAGACAGCCTGCAACTTCATCCGTCTGATGCCGAGCATGCGCACCACGGAGACATTCATGGTGGCGTTGCCCATGCCAGTCAGCTTGACCCGCTCGAAATCGACAGCGATACCACCGGCCACCCGGACCATGCAGAACACTGCCACACTGGCCACTGCCATGGTTCACTCCTGTTGCTTGTCACTCAGCCCTATGAGCTGAGTTTGCGCTTGCCTTTCACGGACACATCCACCCCTGATGCTGACATATCGTCAGCCCACATTGCAGCCATTCTCCGCCCTCCCATCGTCTGATCCTGCGAAAGCGTTCCCGCTACGGGAAGACTTCTTTTTCTTTCACAGGATATTTCACATGTTGTCTGTAAATCACTTGAAAAGGTGGTGTGGCGCGCACACGCGCCACCTGTTTCTGAACTTGCTGCTTATGGTCTTGCTGGCAGGTGTTGCGCTTGCTGGCCGCGCCGCAGAACCGCAATTAACCCTGGGCCAGGCCATTGCGCGAACACTGGCGGCCAACCCCGATCTTCAGGTCTTTGACTTGCGTTTGCAGGGGTTGGAGGGGCGGCGCTTGACGGCTGAGCAGAGCCCCGGATACGAGCTGGGGGTGGAGGTGGAGAATATTCTCGGTAGCGGGACCTTCAAGGGTGCCGATGCGGTGGAATATACCCTGTCGCTCTCGTCCGTGGTTGAGCTGGGCGGCAAGCGGCTGGCCCGCAGCGGACTGGTCGCCTCCCAATTTTCCCTCACAGAAGCAGAACGTGAGGCTGACACCCTGAATGTGCTGGGACAGGTGACACAAGGCTTCGTCGCCGCGCTGGCGTTGCAGGAAAAACTCAAGCTGGCTGCCGATGCAGTCGAACTGGCGCAAACCACCCACGACATTGTTGCCCTGCGCGCCAGCCGCGGTGCAACGCCCGCTGCGGAAGTGCTGCGCGCCAGGTCCGCCCTGACTCAAAGCCGTATCGAAAAAGCCCGCCTGCAAAGCGAATACGACAGCCGCAAAGTCGCTCTGGCAGCGCTGTGGGGTGAAAGCTCTGTGGATTTTCCTCCTCTGGCCGGGGATTTGTTTCATTTTGGCGCCAGCGACAGTTTCGAGACGTTGTACCGGCAGGCCAGTGAGAACCCGATGATTCAGGTTTACGCCAGCGAGCAACGCCTGCGCGAAGCCGAGGTGCAGTTGGCGCGCAGCCAGTCTCAGGCGGATATCCGTTGGCAGGTGGGTATGCGTCGCTTGGAGGAGACAGGCGATTCAGCCCTGGTGGCCGGGTTGTCGATGCCGCTGTTTGCCGACAGGCGCAACCGCGGCGCAGTGCAGTCGGCAATAGCGGCGCAGGACGAGGTGGAATACCGCAAGCGTGGTGCCCTGGTGCGGCTTCATGGCCGTTTGTTCGAGGCCTGGAGCACGCGCCAGCACAGTATCGATGCCGTCAACCAGATTCGCGGGCAGATGCTGCCCGATCTGACCCGCGCCCTGGGTTTGACTCAGGGCGCCTACGAAAGCGGCCGCTACAGCTATGTGGAGTGGGTTGCTGCCCAGCGGGAACTGTTGAGCGCCCGCGTGGCTCTGGTCGACGCCGCCACTGCAGCGCTACTCAACCAGGCCCTGATCGAACAACTCACGGCGCAGCCCATGGCTGCATCGCCGAGCGCGTTGACGCGCTAACCACACAAGACAGGATTTGAGTCATGCAATTCATTAAACAGCTACTACTGGTGATGGGGTTTGTATGCCTGGCGAGCAGCCCTTTACAGGCTGCCGGAAAAGGTCAGGAACAGGTCGACAGCAAAGGACCACATGGCGGCAAAATACTTGAGCAGGGAAACGTTACAGTCGAACTGGCGATTTTCGAGCAGGGCGTGCCACCCGAATACCGCGCCTGGGTCACCCTTGATGGCAAGCCCGTCACAGGGGACCTTCAGTTAGCCGTTGAATTAACGCGCCTGGGCGGCCAAGTGGATAACTTTACTTTTGTCTGGCAGGACAACTACTGGCAGGGCGATGGGGTGGTGACGGAACCTCACTCCTTTGATGTTGCTGTCATCCTCACGCTGGGGGGCAAGACTTACCAATGGGGGTGGGAGTCTTATGAGGGTCGCATCAGCATCGCTCCGGACATAGCCAGTGCAGCGGGAATCAAGACAGCCGTTGCCGGTCCTGGTGCCATCAGCCGCAAAATCACTACCTATGGAGTGTTGACTGCGGCACCGGAACAGGTCGCCCGGGTTGGCGCTCGCTTTCCCGGCCTGGTGACTCAGGTGAATGTACAACTGGGTGACAGGGTTGCCCAAGGCGACGTACTGGCGGAGGTGGAATCCAATGAGAGCCTGAAAAAATACAGTCTTCGCGCGCCGATCACCGGCGTGGTTATTGCGCGGCTTGTAAACAGCGGTGAAATGGCTGGAGAAGAGGCGCTGTATTCCATCGCCAATCTGGACTCGCTGTGGGCCGAACTGAAAGTCTTTCCCGGTCAGCGCGCCGATGTGCGTGCCGGGCAAACGGTATCAGTGACAGCGCAGGGGTTAGAGCAGCTTGGTACCATCCAGCACTTGCTGCCCACGCCGGGCAACAGTCCTTACACTCTCGCCCGCGTCAAGATCGATAACCCTGAAGGCTTTTTGTCACCTGGGCTCATGGTGGCGGGAGATATTGTGGTGGATGAGGTGGTAGTACCACTGGTGGTGGACAATCGTGCCCTGCAATCCTTCCGCGACTGGACGGTGGTGTTTATCCAGGTGGATGACAGTTACGAGATCCGCCCGCTGGAACTGGGCCGCAGCGATGGTGCTTTCACTGAGGTGCTTGGCGGGCTGCAAGCGGGTGACCGCTATGTGGTGGAAAACAGCTATCTGATCAAGGCCGATATCGAAAAATCCGGCGCATCCCACGACCACTAACAGGAGGCTATGATGATCAATGCCATCTTACGCCTCTCGGTAGAGCGGCGTTTTTTAATATTGTCCCTTATCCTGGTGCTGGTCGGTGTGGGCGTGTGGAGTTTCCAGCGTCTGCCCATTGATGCAGTGCCGGATATCACCAACGTCCAGGTGCAGATCAATACCGAGGCGCCGGGGTATTCACCCCTTGAAGCCGAGCAGCGCATCACCTTTGCGGTGGAAACCGCGCTCTATGGCTTGCCCAACCTTGCCTACACCCGCTCTTTGTCACGCTACGGGCTATCCCAGGTGACTGTGGTATTCAAGGAAGGTACCGATATCTACTTTGCCCGCAATCTGGTGAATGAGCGACTCGGCGCCATCAAAAGCGCACTGCCACCGGGGATGGAGCCGAAAATGGGCCCCATTGCCACGGGCCTTGGTGAAATCTTCATGTATACCGTTGAAGCCGAGGAGGGCGCAACGCTGGCTGATGGCACACCTCTTGATGCCATGGCACTGAGGGAAATTCAGGACTGGATCATCAGACCGCAGCTGGCCCAGGTGCCAGGTGTTATTGAAATCAACACTATTGGGGGTTATGACAAGCAATATCACGTCACCCCATCACCACAAAGGCTGCTGGCTTTTGGCGTCAGCATGGATGAGCTTGCCAGTGCCCTGCGCGCCAATAACAGCAATCGCGGAGCGGGTTATATCGAGCGCAACGGTCAGCAGTTGCTGGTGCGCTCGCCCGGCCAACTGGCCAGTATTGCCGAGATAGAACAGGTAGTGATCGGCAACCGCCACGGTGCGCCGGTGAAGATCGCCGATGTGGCCGATGTGGCTATTGGCAAGGAATTGCGTACCGGCGCGGCCACCCGCGATGGGACAGAGACAGTGCTGGGCACGGCGATGATGCTGGTGGGTGAAAATTCCCGCACGGTAGCGCGGGCGGTGGCCAGCAAACTCGAAGCGGTCAAGCCCTCGCTGCCCCCTGGTGTCAGGTTGGAGGCTGTGTACGACCGCACCACCCTGGTGGACAAAGCCATCGCCACGGTGGAGAAAAACCTGCTTGAAGGCGCACTGCTGGTGATCGTGGTGCTGTTCGCGCTGCTGGGTAATTTGCGCGCGGCCCTGATCACCGCGGCGGTGATCCCGCTGTCGATGCTGGCCACGATTACCGGCATGGTACAGGCCGGGGTGTCGGCCAACCTGATGAGCCTGGGGGCGCTGGATTTTGGCCTGATTGTTGATGGCGCGGTGATTATTGTTGAGAACTGCATCCGTCGACTGGCACAGGCCCAACACGTTCAGGCCCATAATCATGGGGATGGTTTGCTGCCGTTAAAAGAGCGACTCCAGCTGGTCTATGAAGCTACTGCGGAGGTTATTCGTCCCAGCCTCTTTGGCGTTGCCATTATCACCGTCGTCTATCTGCCGATTTTTTCGCTTACCGGCGTTGAAGGCAAAATGTTCCACCCCATGGCAGCCACCGTGGTGATGGCACTGCTGGCGGCCATGGTGCTGTCGCTGACAGTGGTGCCTGCTGCCGTTGCGGTATTTTTGCGCGGCAGAATCAGCGAGAAGGAAAGCCCGATCATCCAGGGTGCCAAGTCGCTCTACAGGCCTGCTTTGCTGGCGGCCATGAAGTTCCGCTGGCTGGTGCTGTCCGGGGCCACGGCGCTGGTAGTGGTTTGCCTGTTGCTCGCCACCACCCTGGGATCGGAGTTTATTCCGCAGCTGGATGAAGGGGATATTGCCCTTCATGCCCTACGCATACCCGGTACAGGGCTGGAACAATCCATCGCCATGCAGGAGCAACTGGAAATGCGCATCAAGGCGTTTCCCGAGGTGGACAAAGTGGTGGCCAAGATCGGCACCCCGGAAGTGGCGACCGATCCCATGCCTCCCAGCGTTGCGGACAATTTTGTGATGCTCAAACCTCGTGACCAGTGGCCAGACCCGAGCAAAACCAGGGCAGAACTGGTGGTGGAAATGGAGGCCGCAGTAGAGGAGATTCCCGGCAACAAATACGAGTTTACCCAGCCCATCGAGATGCGCTTTAACGAGCTGATTTCCGGTGTGCGCGCCGATCTTGGCATCAAGGTATTTGGCGACGATCTGGATCAATTGTTCGCAGCGGCCAATGATATTCAGGCCGTGCTGGAATCCGTCGAGGGTGCAGCGGATATCGGGGTTGAACAGGTCACCGGCCTGCCCATGCTGTCGGTTCATCCCCGGCGAATGGCATTGTCGCGCTATGGTTTGAATGTGGAGGACTTGCAGGATCTGGTGGCAGCGAGTATCGGTGGTGAGAACGTCGGCATGGTCTACGAAGGCGATCGTCGCTTTGAGCTGGTGGTACGTTTGCCTGAAAACTTGCGGCGCAATACTGACAGCCTGGCGCATTTACCCATATCCCTGCCCGATGGTGGTTATGTGCCCTTGTCTGAAGTTGCTACTCTGGAGCTGGCGCCCGCACCCAATCAGATCAGCCGGGAAAATGGCAAGCGTCGCGTGGTGGTAACCGCCAATGTGCGCAACCGCGATCTCGGCGGTTTTGTGGAAGAGGTAAAAACCCGCATCGCCAGTCAGGTCGAACTGCCGCCGGGTTACTGGCTGGATTACGGCGGCACCTTCGAACAACTGGAGTCCGCCAGCCAGCGATTGATGATTGTGGTGCCCATGACCCTGGCAATCATCATTGGCCTGGTGATCATGGCCTTCGGTTCGCTTAAGGATGCCCTGATCATTTTTACCGGTGTGCCCCTGGCGCTGACCGGTGGAGTGATTTCCCTGTGGCTGCGGGATATGCCTTTGTCAATCTCGGCGGGTGTAGGGTTTATCGCCCTGTCGGGTGTGGCGGTGCTGAATGGCCTGGTGATGCTCGCCTTTATCCGCGATCTGTGGCACGAGCAGGGTGACTTGATGACCGCAGTGGTCGAGGGTGCGTTGATACGTCTGCGCCCGGTGCTGATGACCGCACTGGTTGCCAGTCTGGGGTTTGTGCCCATGGCGCTCAATATCGGTACGGGTGCTGAGGTGCAGCGACCACTGGCCACGGTGGTGATCGGCGGGATTATTTCCTCTACATTGCTGACCCTGTTTGTGTTGCCGGTCCTGTATGCGCTGATGCACCGCAAGGAAGTAAATGTTGGTTGACCACTGGCCTGTGGCAACTTACCCCGGCCAGCTCGTTTCAGGCAAGCCGGAACGAATATCTGTTCAATCCCCTATGGCGGGGGGCAGTCATCAAGAGCAGCAGCCTTTATCCTCTGATATAGGCTGTTGTTTCCAGGTTCGCCAGGCATCGCGCAGAACGTCCTGAGCGGTATGCAAAAATATCGCTGCCACCAGGCTGGCAATAATGATGTCCGGCCAGTATGAATCGAGCACAATCACCAGCCCACCGGAAAGGATCACGCCGATATTGCCGATCACATCATTGCGGGAGCACAGCCACACTGAGCGCATGTTGACATCGTCGCCGCGATGCTTGCTCAGCAGGGCCAGGCAAGTGACATTGCCGACCAGCGCCAGAGCCGCAACGGCCATCATTGCCAGGCCAATGGGTTGCGGCTCACCCAGCAGGCTGGTGACAATCGCCATCACCAGGCCCAACGCAAAGATGAGCTGAATCAATCCTTTCACCAAAGCCGCGCCAGCGCGCCACCGCAGGCTGCGGGCGACCACAAACAGGCTGATGGCGTAGGTCAGGCTGTCGCCGAGGTTGTCCGCTGAATCGGCAATCAGCGCCTTGGAGTCGGCCCAGAGGCCGGCGCCCAACTCCACAACAAACATCAGCACATTGATGGCCAGTACCAGGTGCAGGGTCCGGCGTCGTCCTGCAATCGCCAATTGGTCAACCCTGTTGGCATCGCAACAGTTTCCACTCATGTCACCCTCCTGTCGGTGGTTGTATCCTGTTACCCTAAGGTCTGTAGTTGCTACAGAGTCAAGGGGGTGAATGATGTTAATTGGCGAAGTGTCAAAACAATCAGGCTGCCACATCGAGACCATTCGCTACTATGAACGGATCGCTCTGCTGGCGCCGACAGCGCGTACGGAAGCCGGTTATCGTCTCTATAGAGAACAGCATATCCAGCAACTGCGTTTTATTCATCGCGCCCGCGAACTGGGATTTTCCCTTGACGATATTCGCGAGCTGATGTCATTAAAAAGCCAGCCACAGTTGCCGTGCCAGAGTGTGGAGGCAATAACGGAAAAGCATCTGCAAGGAATACAGCAACGCATAGAGCACCTGAATTCAATGGCGCAGGAATTGCGGCATGTCGCCGCCAGCTGTTCTGGCGGTGATATTGCCGAGTGCCGGATTCTGGGCGCGCTGGCCAACCCTGCAAACGCCCACGACGGTAACGTGCCTTGAGGTTTATCGGAGCGGTCAGGCCTTAATTCCCTGGCAGGGCGCCCCTGCCAGGTTTTAGTCAATAGGCAGCCAGGATCGCAAGTATCGACAGCAAAGGTGCGGCGATCGTGCTGCTGGCAATGTTCAGGTCTGGCGGCGGGTTCCCTCTATGAATAACCAGGAAAAGGCATGGCTTCGCAGACTTCTCAGGTAGCCTGAGGCAGGCAATTGCCAAACGGCCGTGCATGCAGGCTTTACAGGCCAATGGAGAGCCATAAGCCCCTTGCATAAGCGCCTCTCATCACCTAAAATCCGCCACCCTTTATGCCCCGGAGTCATCCGGGGTTCCTTGCCACACCGCACGAGCGGGTGGCTACAACCCGTAAGGAGGCTCAATGCGCCACTATGAAGTTGTGTTTATGGTCCACCCGGACCAAAGTGAACAGGTTCCGGGAATGGTTGACCGCTATTCCAAGATCGTCGAAGCCGGCAGCGGCAAGATCCACCGTCTTGAAGACTGGGGTCGTCGCCACTTGGCCTATCCCATCGAAAAAATCCACAAGGCTCATTACGTGCTCATGAACATCGAGTGCGGCCAGGAAGTCCTTGAAGAACTGACGTCCAACTTCCGCTACAACGATGCTGTTTTGCGCAACCTCGTGATCAAGTGCGACGAAGCCAAAACCGAAGAAACGCCGATCATGAAAGCCGAGCGCAGCGAGCGTGCCGAGAAAGAAAGCCGCGAGCGCCGCGAAGCTGACCGCGCTGCCAAAGCCGCCCAGGAAGCTGAGCAGGCTGAGCAGGAAGAAGATGAAGACGACAATTCTGACGAATCCGAGGACGAGTGATGCAACAACAACAGCGTTTTAACCGTCGCCGTAAATTTTGCCGTTTTTCCCAGGAAGGCGCTCCCGAGATCGATTACAAGGATCTCGAAACCCTGAAGGGTTATGTGTCCGAGACCGGAAAAATCGTGCCAAGCCGTATTACCGGTACCAAAGCCCGTTATCAGCGCGAGCTGGCGATTGCCATCAAGCGCGCGCGTTTTCTGGCTCTGCTGCCCTACACCGACAGCCACAAGTAACACGATTGCGAACCGGATTGTTGCGAGAAGGCGGAGCTGGCGATGCGCGTCCTGGCTGAATTTATCATGCGGGGTCGTCTGCAGGCCTCGCTGGTAGCCTTTCTCGGCAATCTGGTGCCTTTGGTCAGTCCCGCCACAGTGGGGCTGGTTACCCTCAGGCACTCCCTGCTCGAAGGCTGTCTGGTGCTCCTGTGGGCCAGCCTGCCGGTGGTGGCGATGTTCTACTGGAGCGATATGAGCGTGCTCCTGGCTGCCACCTCGGTTGTCGGTATGGTGGCAGTGGTTGCCGCCGCCGAGGCGCTCAGGCAGACGCTGTCCTGGTCGCTGGCCCTGATGGTGGCGCTGCTAGCCAGTGCGGCCCTGATGGTGCTGGTATCCATGCTTGCTTCTGGCAGCATGGATACCTTGCTGGTTGACTTGCAGCGCGTGCTGGAAGCCATGAAAGCGAAGACACCAGGGCCTGAATCGGTGTTTTACCTGCTGATTGCGGGTACAGCCATCGGGTTGGGGCTGGAACAGGTGAGCAGTACCTTTGTGCTGGGTTTTTTGTCCTGGCTGACCGTGATGCATGTGGTTGTGAGCCTGATACTGGCGCGCTGGTGGCAGGCGATGCTCTACAACCCCGGTGGATTTCGCAGTGAATTCCACGGCTTGCGTCTCGACAGGGTGGTGGCGTGCGGGCTGGTGGCAGCGATTCTTGGCTGTAACCTGGTGGCTGCCGACTACTCCACCTGGGCGAGCCTGCTGGGTGTGCCGCTGCTGTTGTCGGGGCTGGGCTTTGTTCACTACGCCGTGCAATTCTGGCAGTTGGGCGTGCAGTGGCTGGTGATTGTGTACATCGGGCTGTTGGTGTTTGGCCCGCTGAGTATGGTGCTAATCGGGATCGGTTTTCTCGATAGCTTTTTTGATTTTCGAGTCCAGCTGGCCGCTCGCAAGCGCAAGTGACCGGCTTTGTTGAACACTGCATTGATTGAATGCTGAATAATTGAGGTATCCGAAATGGAAGTAATTCTTCTGGAAAAAGTGGGCAAACTGGGTGCTATCGGCACCAAAGTTAAAGTCAAATCCGGCTATGGTCGCAACTATCTGATCCCTACCGGCAAAGCCATTTTTGCCACTCAGGGCAACATTGCCGCCTTTGAACAGCGCCGTGCCGAGCTGGAGCAGGCCGCTGCCGAGCGCAAGGCCGAGGCTGAAGCCCGCGCCGCCAAACTGGCGACCCTGGGCACTGTCACCATTGGCGCCAATGCCGGTGACGAAGGCAAGCTGTTTGGTTCTATCGGCACCCGCGATATTGCTGCCGCTCTGACTGCTGCCGGTCTTGAAATCAGCAAGAGCGAAGTCAAGCTGCCGGAGGGCGCGATCCGCGACCTGGGCGAGTTTGAAGTCGATATCCAGCTGCACGCGGATGTTACCCAGGCTGTTAAAGTTGTGATTGTTGCCGAGTAAGATTGGCTGCACACCCGCGACACTGCGGCGTTATTTCCTGCGGGGATAACGCCGCAAGCGGCAACAGACCCTCTAACTTCCCGGTGGGCGCTTGATGACTGACCTGTCGCGAAACCACATTGCCGGGCAACAACTCCCCCATTCCCTTGAGGCCGAGCAGGCCGTTCTTGGCGGCTTGATGCTGGCCAATGAATTCTTCGACACCGTCGCTTCCGTCCTGCGCGACGAGGACTTCTACAGCCAGGATCACCGGCTGCTGTTCAAAACCATGCACAGGCTGGCGGCGGAGGAAAAACCCTTCGACCCCATTACCCTGTCGGAAACCCTCAAACAGCACAACGAACTGCAGCAGATTGGGGGTGATGCCTACCTGGTCGAACTGGCCAACAATACCCCCAGTGCCGCCAACCTGCAAGCCTATGCCCAGATTGTGCTGGAGCGCTCCATTGTCCGCCAACTGATCATCGCCACCAGCGAAATTGCCCAGAAGGGCTACAACCCCCTGGGTTGGGACAGTGGCAAATTGCTGGCGGAGGCAGAAAAACGCCTCACCGAAATCATGGAAAATCGCCCCAAGAAGGGCGGCTTCCAGTATGTGAATGACCTGCTGCGCCAGGCCGTAGAGCGCATTGACGAGCTGTTCAACAGCGATACCGATATCACCGGGCTGAGCACCGGTTTTGCCGATCTCGACCAGATGACCTCCGGCTGGCAGAAAGCCGACCTGGTGATTGTCGCCGGTCGCCCCTCGATGGGTAAAACCTCCTTTGCCATGAACATGGTGGAACACGCCACCCTGCACCAGCCCAAGCCGGTGCTGGTGTTCAGCCTCGAGATGCCTGCCAACCAGCTGGTGATCCGCATGCTGTCGTCCCTGGGCAAGATCGATCAGACCCATATCCGCGGCGGCAATATGACTGAGGATGACTGGCCGCGCCTGTCCAACGCTGCCCAGCGCCTCAAAGACCGGCCCCTGTACATTGATGACACCCCGGGTATTACGCCCCTGGAGTTGCGCAATCGCATCCGCCAGCTGGTGCGCGACCGGCGCGAGGTGTTGCGCCAGCAGCAGCCGGGTATCTCTAACGAGGAGCTTGATTCGCTGGCGTTCCCCGCTCTGGTGATGGTCGACTACCTGCAGTTGATGAGTGCCAGTATTCCCGGCGAAGGTCGTGTGCAGGAGATTTCGCAGATTTCCCGCGAACTGAAAACCATCGCCCGGGATTTTGAATGCCCGGTGATTGCCCTTTCCCAGTTGAGTCGGAATGTGGAGCAGCGCCCCAACAAGCGCCCGGTGAACTCCGATTTGCGGGAATCCGGCGCCATCGAGCAGGACGCCGATGTGATCCTCTTTATATACCGCGATGAGGTCTATAACGAAGATAGTCAGGATAAGGGACTGGCCGAAGTCATTATCGGCAAGCAGCGCAATGGTCCCATCGGCACCTGCCGACTGGCCTTCCTGGGCAAATACACCCGCTTTGAAAATCTGGCCAAAGACTATTTTGGTGACAGCCACTAGTATTTCCAGTGGCCCTCCCGGGGGTTCAGGAAATGTTCTCAGGGCAATTTCTCAAGACACTTTTTCAGGACGCTTTTTCAGGTACATATGCAGACATTCCATACGATCAGTGGCCTGCGTGAAGCATTGGCTGGCGAGCGGGCCAAAGGGTATCGCATCGGCCTGGTGCCCACCATGGGCAATCTCCACGATGCCCATCTGGAGTTGATCAACATTGCCAGGCAGAACTGTGACGTGGTGGTGTGCTCGATTTTTGTCAACGCCCTGCAGTTCGGACTCAATGAGGACTGGGATAAATATCCCCGCACGATCGCAGACGATACCCGCAAGTTAACTTCGGCAGGCTGTGACTACCTGTTTCACCCCGCCGATATCGAGATGTATCCCAACGGCCTCGCCACCCAGACCAGGGTGGTGTGCCCGACCATGACCGATGTGTTGTGTGGCGCCAGTCGCCCCGGTCACTTTGAAGGGGTCACCACGGTGGTGACCAAGCTGTTCAACATTGTCCAGCCCGATGAAGCGGTATTCGGCATCAAGGATTTCCAGCAGTTGGCGGTGATCCGGCGCATGGCGGAAGACCTGTGCATGGGGGTAAAAATTACGGCGGCGCCCATTCATCGGGAGACCGATGGTCTGGCAATGAGTTCACGAAATGGCTATATTACCGCCCCCGAACGACCCGGGGTCGCTGTGTTGTACACTACACTGCAATGGATAGCACAATGCATCCGCGAAGGGCGCCAGGATTTTGCTGCGCTGGAGGTGGATGGCGGTAAACGGATAGAGGCCGCCGGATTCAGGGTTGATTATGTTGCCGTGTGCAACAGCAAGACTCTGGAGCCAGCAGCTCTTGATGACCGAGAGATTACCGTGTTGGGCGCCATGTATACCAGCGCCGCACGACTTATCGACAATCTCTCCCTCACACTTGAAGACCGAGGCTAAACCATGCTGAGTACCCTATTGAAAGGCAAGCTGCATATGGCGACTGTCACCCAGGCAGAGCTCTGGTATGACGGTTCCTGCGCCATTGATTCCAGTCTGCTGGAGCTGGCCGGGTTGAGCGAGTTCGAACAGATCGACATCTACAACGTCAACAATGGTGAGCGCTTCACCACCTATATCATCAAGGCCGAACCCGGCTCTGGCACTATCTCAATGAACGGTGCCGCCGCCCGCAAGGTGCAAGTCGGTGACCGGGTGATTATCGCCACCTACGCCCAGTACGATGAGAAGGAAGCGGCAAAGCACAAGCCCAAGCTTGTCTATCTGAATCCCGACAACACTGTCGAGCGCACTTCCAACACCATTCCCGTCCAGATCGCTTCCTGACGCCATTGCCGCCAGCGGGCCTTCTGCCCGCTGGCTATTTCTCTCCTCCCTCAATACTCATTCCTGGCAAGATTGTTTGCAGGCATCTGCAAGCCCAGGCTTGCCCTGCCTGGCTGCATGCTTTGTAATAGGCTGATCAAGTATAAAAGGGGTAGTAGATGAGTGATTTTCCTGTCCATCCTGTAACCGATCAGTGGCGCACAACTGCCCATATCGATAGCGAGACCTACGATGCCATGTACCGGCAATCGGTGGAGCAGCCCGAACAATTCTGGGCCGAGCAGGCAGACATTTTCCTGAGCTGGGAAAAGCCCTGGGACAGGGTGTGCAATGCTGACATGCACAGCGGCCAGGCCGAGTGGTTTGCCGGCGGCAAGCTCAATGTGGCCGTCAATTGTATCGACCGTCACCTGCCCACCCGGGCCGACCAGACGGCGTTTATCTGGGAGGCTGACGACCCTGATCAACACAGGCTTGTCAGCTACAGCGAATTGCATCAGGCGGTGGGGCGGATGGCTAATGTCCTGCGCCAGCGCGGCGTGAAAAAGGGCGACCGGGTATGCATTTATATGCCCATGATTCCCGAAGCGGCCTACGCCATGCTCGCCTGCGCGCGGATTGGCGCAGTGCATTCTGTGGTGTTCGGCGGGTTCTCGCCAGATGCCATCCGTGACCGCATTCTGGATTCCGACTGCCGGGTGGTGATCACCGCGGATGAGGGCCGTCGCGGAGGCCGTGTCACTCCCCTCAAGGCCAATGCCGACAAGGCCATGGCGCAGTGCCCCAATGTGCATACCTGCCTGGTGATCAGGCACACCGGTGGCGAGATCCACTGGCAGGAGAATCGCGACCTGTGGTACCACGAGGCGATTGCTGAGGTCTCCGGGGATTGCCCGGCCGAGATCATGGACGCAGAAGACCCGCTGTTTATCCTCTACACCTCCGGTTCGACCGGCAAGCCCAAGGGCGTGCTCCATACCACTGGCGGTTACCTGTTGCAGGCGGCCATGAGCCACAAGTACAGCTTCGACTACCACGATGGCGATATATTCTGGTGTACCGCCGATGTGGGCTGGGTGACCGGCCACTCCTATATCGTCTACGGCCCGCTCTGCAACGGCGCCACCAGCCTGATTTTCGAGGGCGTCCCGACCTATCCCGATGCCTCCCGTTTCTGGCAGGTGATCGACAAACACCAGGTTAACCAGTTCTACACGGCGCCGACTGCAATCCGGGCGCTGATGGGGGCGGGCGATCACTTTGTCGAAAGGTGCTCGCTGTCTTCCCTCAAGCTGCTCGGCACGGTGGGTGAGCCAATCAATCCCGAAGCCTGGGAGTGGTATTACCGCCTGGTGGGCAAGGGCTGTTGCCCGGTGGTGGATACCTGGTGGCAGACGGAAACCGGCGCCCACATGATTACCCCCTTGCCTGGCGCCACGGATCTGAAAGCTGGCTCTGCAACCCGGCCCTTTTTTGGCGTACAACCCGCATTGCTCGATACTGAGGGCAAGGAGATCGAGGGTGAGGGCGCAGGCCTGCTGGTGATCAAGGCGCCCTGGCCGGCGCAGATCCGCACGGTGTATGGCGATCACCAGCGGCTGATTGACACCTACTATGCTGCCTATCCGGGTTACTACTTTACCGGCGATGGCGCCCGCCGCGACAAGGATGGTTACTACTGGATTACTGGTCGGGTTGACGATGTGCTCAATATCTCCGGCCACCGGCTCGGCACGGCGGAAATCGAGAGCGCCCTGGTGCTGCACCAGGGCGTTGCAGAGGCAGCCGTGGTGGGTTACCCCCACGATATCAAGGGGCAGGGCATCTACGCCTTTGTCACCCTGATGGCCGGGGTTGAGCCGAGTGATGATTTGCGCAAGGAGTTGATCGCTCTGTGTGCCGACGAAATCAGCCATATCGCCAAACCCGATATTATCCAGTGGGCGCCAGGCCTGCCCAAAACCCGCTCCGGCAAGATCATGCGGCGCATTTTGCGCAAGATCGCCGGTAATGAACTGGAAAACCTGGGGGATACATCCACCCTGGCAGATCCTTCGGTGGTGGAGGAGTTGATTGGGAATCGGGTGAATAGATAACGGTCGGAAGTCGGAAGTCGGAAGTCGGAAGTCGGAAGTCGGAAGTCGGAAGTCTGAAGCAGAAGCAGAAGCCCGGTGGCTGGACATCGTGCGAATGCCTGAGCCGGGCCAGGGCTGATCCACAGCACCGGCCCCTCTTGGCGTCAGACTTCAGACTTCCAACGTCAGACCCATCTTTTTCATGTAAAATGCCGCCCTTACTCCAACCAACCCCAATCCCATGCTTCCTGTTATCGCCCTGGTGGGCCGCCCCAACGTGGGCAAATCCACCCTGTTCAACCGCCTTACCCGCAGCCGGGATGCCCTGGTGGCCAACTTCGCCGGTCTTACCCGCGATCGCAAATATGGCGAGGGTAACTACAATGGCCAGCGCTTTATGGTGGTGGATACCGGCGGTATCACCGGCGAGGAGGAGGGCATTGATGCCGCCATGGCGGCCCAGTCGATGCTGGCCATCGAGGAGGCGGATGTCGTCCTGTTTCTGGTGGATTGCCGCGACGGTCTGACCTCCACCGATGAAAATATCGCCCGCCATCTGCGCGAGAGCGGTAAATCCTTCCTGCTGGTCGCCAACAAGATCGATGGCTTCAACCCCGATGTGGCGCTGGCGGATTTCTACCGGCTGGGTTTCGAGGCGATTTACCCCACCACTGCCACCCACGGGCGGGGTGTTTCCTCCCTGATGGAAGCGGTACTTGAGCGGTTTCCCGGCAACACAGGTGCAGAAGCCGCAGAGACCGAAGCCGATGGGTATGAATATGCTGATGCCGATGTCAGTGATGGGGAATACAGCGGGGATGATGAGGACGAAGGCGATCAGGATGAAGAAGGCCTGGTTGATGACGATCAGCAGGCCACAACAGAAGCCGATGACAAGGGCATAAGAATCGCCCTGGTCGGTCGCCCCAATGTGGGCAAATCCACCCTGGTGAATCGCATGCTGGGCGAGGAGCGGGTAGTGGTCTACGACCAGCCCGGCACCACCCGCGACAGTATCTATATCGACTTTGAGCGCGACGGCAAGCATTACACCCTGATCGATACGGCGGGTATTCGCCGCCGCAAGAACGTCAAACTGACGGTGGAAAAGTTCTCCATCGTCAAAACCGTGCAGGCGGTGGACGACGCCAATGTGGTGATTTTGCTGATCGACGCCAGCGAAGGTCTGGTGGATCAGGATATGCACCTGATGGGTTACGTGATTGAAGCAGGCCGGGCGCTGGTGGTGGCCGTCAACAAGTGGGATGGCCTGGAACAGCAGCAGAAGGAGTGGATCAAGACGGAAATGGAGCGCCGCCTGCGCTTTGTGGATTTCGCCGATATTCACTATATCTCGGCTCTCCACGGTTCCGGTGTTGGCAACCTCTACAAGTCGGTCCACAAGGCCTATGCCTCCGCCACCAACAAGCTCAGCACCAATCACCTGACCCGCATCCTCGAGGATGCGGTAGCCGACAATCCGCCGCCGATGGTAAATGGCCGCCGCATCAAGATGCGCTATGCCCATGCCGGCGGCAGAAATCCGCCATTGATTATTATCCACGGCAACCAGCTTGACGAGGTGCCCAACCATTACGTGCGTTATCTGGAAAAAACCTATCGCCGCGCCCTGAAGTTGCACGGCACCCCGGTGCGGATAGAATTCCGCTCCGGTGAAAATCCCTTCGCTGATCGCAAAAACACCCTGACCCCGCGCCAGATCGCCAAGCGCCGACGCCTGATGAAACACGTCAAGGGCCGCTAACGGCCCAACACTCCCTGCCCTTACTCCCGGCCGCTGAGGCTCAGCGGCATGGTGCTGTTTTATTTACGACAAGGAGAAAACCATGAAAAACCTCTTAACCATGACAGCCATCATCATGATCCTGCTGGCGCCCCTGGCCCAGGCCGAAAAAAACTGGCAGGGGGAGGGCGATCTGGCCTTCAACAAATCCTCAGGCAACTCCAAAAGTGAATCCCTGCTGGCAAAGCTCAAGCTGGAATACAACCAGGAGCGCTGGACCCACAGCGGCCAGATCGATGCCATCAATGCCTCATCCGACGACACCCGCAGTGCCGAGGCCTACACGCTGCTGGGTAAAACCGAATATGACATTACCGAGCGGGCCTACGCATTTGGCCGCGGGCGCTACGAAGACAACCGCTTCAGTGGCTATGAATATCAGGCGTCGCTCACCACTGGTTTGGGTATGCATATCATTGCTACCGACATCACCACCTTTGATATTGAAGGTGGCGTGGGTTACCGCCGCAGTGAGGAGCAGGATACTGGTGAAACAGCCAACGAAGCGATTGCCACCGCAGCAGCGAAGTATTACCGCGAACTGACAGAGACCACCCGCTTTGAAAGCGACCTGTTTGTGGAATCCGGCGCCGATAACACCTATGTGGAGTCGGTGCTGGCCATCCGGGTGAAAATCAATTCGCGCCTGGGGCTGAAAGTTGCCTATGCCGTCAAGCACAACACCGATGTGCCGGTGGACACCAAAAAGACGGACACCCTGACCAGCGTTGGACTTAACTACAGTTTCTGATGTGCTGGTGAATTACACCTGCCAGGTTTGACGCTTTACGAAAAAGCGCCGCCTTGCCAGGCATCGGGATGGAGGTTTGGCCTGGCGGCTTAGGTGCAACGCCTCAATCCCCGCCCGTCGCGGGCCGTTTGCTGTTGACCGTGCAGGCCAGCTCGCCGTCACTGACCCGCACATCCAGTGTCTGGCCGGGCTGTACGGCGCTGATGGATCGCACTACACGCTGCTTTTCATCCCTGGCAATGGCATATCCGCGCTCCAGCGTAGCCAGCGGGCTGACAGCATTGAGGGTGGCGGCAAGCCCGCGCAAGCGTTCCTGTTGGCGCAACAGCGCATCACGCTGGGCGCGATCCAGGCGCTTTTTCAGATCAGTCAGTCGTAGCCGGTGCAGATTGAGCTGCTCGCCGGGTTTGATTCCCATAAACAGGGCGTGGAGGCGCGCCAGCCTGGCTTTCTTGCTGTTGAGCAGCCCTGCCATGGCGCGCAGCAGGCGGATCTCGAGGTGATCCAGGTGCTGGGTTTGCTCGCGCAATCGGTCGGCGGGGCTGCGCAGGCGTTTGCTCAGCCACTCCAGTTTTTGCTGGAAGTGCAGTAGATGCCGCCTGGTTTTTTGCAGCAGGGTTGCTTCCTGGTAACGCAAGGCAGCAAGCAGTTGCTCGCCATCTGGGCTGACCATTTCCGCAGCAGCCGAGGGCGTCGGTGCGCGCTGGTCGGCGACAAAGTCGGCAATGGTGAAATCCGTTTCGTGACCCACGGCACTGACAACGGGCAACCCGCTGGCAAAAATGGCCCGGGCGACACTCTCCTCATTAAACGACCACAAATCCTCGATGGAACCGCCGCCCCGGGCCAGCAGCAGCACGTCGCAGCGATTATCGCTATTGGCCACCTCTATAGCGGACACCAACTCATCAGTGGCGTCTTTGCCCTGCACGGCACTGGGGTAAATAGTGACCTCGATCCAGGGGCTGCGGCGCTTGAGGACATGGAGAATATCCCGCACCGCCGCGCCGGTGGGCGAGGTGATAACGCCGATACGGCGTGGATGAGTGGGGATGGCACTCTTGTGGTCTGGATCAAACAGGCCTTCAGCGGCAAGCTTGTTCTTCAGTTGCTCATAGCGCTGCTGGAGCAACCCCGCTCCATCGGGCTCCAGATGTTCAACGATCAGCTGGTAGTCGCCGCGGTTTTCATAGAGGCTCACCCGGCCCCGCACCAGCACCTGGTCGCCATCCTTGGGCGCTTTACCCACCAGCCCATTGCGATTGCGAAACATGGCACAGCGGATCTGGGCGTCGCTGTCCTTGAGGGTAAAGTACCAGTGGCCCGAGCTGGGGCGTGACAGGTTGGAGATCTCCCCCCGCGCCCACAGCAGTGACAGGTGGGTTTCCAGCAATTGCCGCGCACGGCGGTTGAGCTGGGAGATGGTGAATATCTGGCGTTCAGGCAGGGGAGTGGTCATGGCGGCATTGTAGGCTATGGCCGCGCCAGCTCAAACGGTGAACATGAGTGGCCAGGATTCACACAGTTCGCCAGGGAGCAGTAACAGGCATCGCAGCCTTGAAGTGCCTGCGGTTACCAGGCCGCGGAGAACTCACCCGCCAGCCTGCTGAACAGGACCACCCTCCAGGAACAATGATTGCCTGGCCCCCTCACTGACTGCCAGGACGGCGGGATGGGTCAGCTTGCGTTCGATGGAGATTGCGTAGTAGCTCACCAGGACCCCCTCGGCACAGCCGATGATTTCGGCTCCGTATTGATCGCTGATTTCATCGCTCAGTATGGTCGGCGCAGGGAAAATGCCTGCGCCAGCCTTGCCGAAGGCTTTCATCAGCGCGCTGTCGTCGAATTGGCCGACGATATGGGGATGGACCTGTTGCTCGTTGAGCCAGCGCGTCAGCGGTACCTGCAGCGCAGCTTTATCCCCTGGCAGTAAAAGGGGGGCGCCGTGCAGGGACTGCGGAAAATCGGGTCGGTAGCGGGCAGCTAATTCCGGCATCCCGTAAAAGGTGATGGTGCAACTCCCCAGCGTGTGGTTATAGCCTTTTACGCCCAGCTCGGAGGGCAGCGGCCTGTCCGCAATCACCAGATCGAGTTGATGAATGGCCAGTTCTGCGAACAATCGCTCCAGCTTGTCTTCGTAGCAGATAAGGCGCACCGGCTCAGTGAGGGTCATTGCCGGAGCCAGCAGCTGATAGGCGAGGGATTTGGGCACAGCGTCGGCCACTCCCACCCGAAATGACTGCTCTCGAGTACCGGCACCACTGCGTAACGATTGCTCAAGCTCGTTGCCGATCTGGAAGATTTCGTCGGCATGGGACAGCGCGAGTTTGCCCGCAGAGGTCAGCTCAAGCCGTCGGCCTATTCGGCGGAACAGGTCAGTGCTCAATGCCTGCTCAAGTTCGGCCAGTTGGCCACTGATGGTCTGGGGGGTGAGGTGCAGCCGTTCGGCGGCGCGGGTGATACTGCCGGCCTTGGCGACGTTCCAGAAGTAATAAAGCTGCTTGTAATTCAACATGGAGTGGTGGGCTGCTATCAGTCTGTAGCGAATAAATCGCAAAGAATAATCTGCTTTTCTTGATGCAGAAGCAAGCCTAGCATTCACCGCTGTCGTTTCCGCAAGGGGGTTGCAAGCCGATGAGAGATAGATTGACTTCCAGGCCAGATGCCAATCTCCAGTCCTGAAGTGTCAGACCTCAACCTTGAGGCGGACACTGGCGCTGTGTGCTGGTGCAAAGCGACAAGTGAATTTTCCTGTAGCTGCACCAGAGTCGGCGCTACTGGGTGTTTGAATAGTCAATTAGAGCGAGCTTGATATGAGTGGTATTGGTGGGCGTGGAATTCTGACGCAAGCGTCACGGGGTTTTAAACAAATACGAGGGCGGACATGGCTGATGCTGGGGGCGGCGGTGCTGCTCCTTATCGGCCTGCTGCTGTGGGCGGGTATTTCGCTGCTGTCATGGCTGTGGTCGCAGGCGCCGAACGTGACCGGAGCGGGCAAACGTTTTGCTGACGTGGCCATCACCCAGGTCGAACAAGCAGCACCGGGCTTGCGGGAACAGGCCGAGCAGTGGCTGCCGAACGGGTTGCAGGAACAGGCTGAGCAATGGGTGCCCGCGGGAGTGAAGGAGCAGGCCGACAAGTGGTTGCCGGGACTAGCCACAGTTTTGCCGGTGACCGACGTCAGTGGTAGCGATATCGGGCCGGTAGCGCGCTATCCAGGATTGGTACGCAACCACTTTGCGCGCCAGGGGCAGGGGATCGAAGTCGGTTACATCGGGCCTGCGTCTCTTGAGGTCGTGCTGGCCCACTATGTACAGGGTTTCGCTGAAGCAGGGTATGTCCAGGAGGTCATCTCTGCGACAGCGGAGGGCGAACAGCACCGCTTTCAGCGCGACCAGGAAGCCATTGATCTTGCCCTCACACGCCAGCCCAATGGTGTGGTCGAACTGCGCTTGAAACAAGCGTCACCGTAATCATCGCCAAGGGCTTATCAAGGGCGTGTATGACACCAATCGTTCTTTTTCTTGCTACCAGCTGGCCATCGAATCGAGGCGAACTATCATTGCTGGAAGCTGTTCGCCAGTATAGGCAGAAAGCGGGAATCGCCAATCCCGGGGCCGGTATTTACAACTCAACGAATGTTAACGCTTTCGCCACGGGCATGAGCAGGAAGAAGCAGTAAAACACTTGCCTGGCCTGGCCCGGCAGATGCAAACACAATACCTGCCACAGATACAGCAACAGGCTACAACGCTGGATAGGGGCAGGTGATGTCCATGGTGCGCGGGCGGTGATTGGACGCTATGGCCTTTCTTCCCGCAGCTAACAGATGTTTCAGTCAGACTTTTGAGGTTTTGCTTTTATGACGCTTACGATTGTTGTCTTTTTGTTGCTGGGTCTGGTGCTGCTGGTGGCGGGCGCGGAACTGCTGGTGCGCGGAGCATCGCGGCTGGCCTTGCGCTTTGGCATTTCACCGTTGGTGATCGGGCTTACTGTGGTCGCCTTTGGCACCAGTGCGCCCGAGTTGGCGGTGAGTGTACAGTCCGGCCTGGCGGGCCAGTCCGGTATTGCGGTTGGCAATATCGTCGGCAGCAATATTTTTAACGTGCTGATGGTGCTTGGCCTTTCGGCGCTCATCACACCGCTGTTGGTGTCGCAACAGTTGGTGCGGGTTGACGTGCCGCTCATGATCGGCGCATCAATGCTGTTGTGGATCATGGCGCTGGATGGTCGCATCGGTCTCTTCGATGGACTGCTGTTGACCGCCGGTATTATTGCCTACACCCTGTTCGCCATCCGCCAAAGTCGCAAGGAAAGCGCTGCCGTACTCGCCGAGTATGCGCAGGAACTCGGCGAAAGTGGAGGCACCTGGATGGGCCGATTGCCGGTTCAGGTTGCTCTGATCATCGGCGGTCTCGCATTGCTGGTGCTCGGCGCTTATTGGCTCGTTGACAGCGCAGTGGCGATCGCCCGCGCCCTGGGGGTGAGCGAGGTCATCATTGGCCTGACCATCGTTGCCGCTGGCACTTCGCTGCCAGAACTGGCAACCTCGGTAGTGGCGGCTATACGCGGCGAACGTGACATCGCGGTCGGCAACGTGATCGGCAGCTGTATCTTCAACCTGCTTGCGATTGCCGGTATTGCCGCTCTGGTCGCACCGGGCGGTCTTATAGTCGCGACTTCTATGCTGCACTTCGACATCCCGGTGATGTTTGTGGTGGCGCTCGCCTGTCTGCCGATTTTTGCCGCCGGCCATCTGGTGGCGCGCTGGGAAGGAGCGCTGTTTCTTGTCTACTACCTGGCATACGTGCTGTACCTGGTTCTCGCTGCCACCCAGCATGCTGCGCTGCCGCTGTTTAGCACGGCCATGCTTGGTTTTGCCCTGCCGCTCACGGTGGTCACCCTGGTGGTACTGCTGGTGCGTTATCGGACGCAGACGGCGAAGTCACAAGTGTGACAGGTTTTGGTAATGTAACAGGCCCTTAGGCAATTCCCATGATGGTGTGGCGATGAAGAAGGGTATGATGCAGCGGGTAGCGACCCATGCCCAGGCACAACCTGAATCGGGTTAGCCTGCTTCCCCTGTCGGCCCAATGCGACCTGATTGAGTGTTCGCGACAACTATTCCAAGGATTTTCGAGATGACTGAGATCACTGACAACATGCGCAAATATTCCTCTCAGGTGGTGGATGGCGTCGAGGCCGCCCCGGCGCGCGCCATGTTGCGCGCCGTCGGCTTTAGTGATGCGGACTTCAACAAGCCGCAGATTGGCATCGCCTCAACCTGGGCCAATGTCACCCCCTGCAATATGCACATCAACAAACTTGCGGAAGAAGCCGAGAAAGGCGCCAATGCCGCTGGCGGCAAGGCGGTGATCTTCAATACCATCACCGTGTCGGATGGTATCGCCAACGGCACCGAGGGTATGAAGTATTCGCTGGTGTCGCGGGAGGTCATCGCCGATTCGATCGAAACCGTGGTCGGCTGCGAAGGCTTCGACGGCCTCGTTGCTGTGGGTGGTTGTGACAAGAACATGCCCGGTTGCCTGATCGGCATGGCGCGTCTCAACCGCCCGGCCATCTTCGTTTATGGCGGCACCATCAAACCCGGCACTGGCCACTCCGACATTATCTCGGTGTTTGAGGCGGTCGGTCAGCATGCCAAGGGCGGTCTCGACCTGATTCAGCTCAAACAAATCGAAGACACCGCCATTCCGGGGGCAGGCTCCTGCGGCGGCATGTACACCGCCAACACCATGGCCGCAGCCATCGAAGCATTGGGCATGTCGCTGCCGGGTTCCTCGTCGCAGAATGCCATCTCGACAGACAAGTCCTCGGACTGCTTCCGTGCCGGTCAACAGGTGCTGGAGCTCCTTGCCCGCGACATCAAGCCGCGCGACATCATGACCCGCAAGGCCTTCGAGAACGCCATCCGCGTCATCATCGCTCTGGCCGGTTCCACCAACGGCGTGCTGCACCTGTTGGCCATGGCCCATGCCGTGGATGTGCCGTTGTCGCTGGATGATTTTATCGAGATAGGCAAGACCACCCCGGTGCTGGCTGACCTGCGCCCCAGTGGCCAGTACATGATGTCTGAGCTGGTTGCCATTGGTGGCATTCAGCCGCTGATGAAACGCCTGCACGATGCGGGTCTGTTGCACGGCGATACGCTCACTGTCACCGGCAAGACACTGGCCGAGAATCTCGCCAACGTCGCTGATTATCCGGCCGGGCAAGACATCATTCGTCCCTTCGACGACCCCATCAAAAAGGACTCGCACCTGGTTATCCTGCACGGCAATCTGTCGCCGACCGGTGCGGTGGCCAAAATCACTGGCAAGGAAGGTCTGCGTTTTGAGGGCACGGCCCGGGTTTACCACGGCGAGGAAGCCGCATTGGATGGAATTCTCAATGGCGAAGTGGTGGCTGGCGATGTCATCGTTATCCGCTACGAAGGTCCCAGGGGGGGTCCGGGCATGCGTGAAATGCTGTCGCCGACATCGGCTGTCATGGGCAAGGGGCTCGGCAAGGATGTTGCGCTTATCACCGATGGCCGTTTTTCCGGTGGCTCCCACGGTTTTGTCGTCGGACATATCACCCCGGAAGCGTTTGATGGCGGCCCGATTGCATTGGTCGAAAACGGTGATGTCATCAGTATCGATGCCGAAACCCGTGAAATCAGTGTGGCTGTGACAGATGCCGTACTCGCCGAGCGCCGCGCGCGCTGGGTGCAACCGAAACCACTCTATACCCGCGGCGTGCTGGCCAAGTACGCAAAACTGGTCTCCAGCGCCTCTGAGGGCGCTGTTACCGACAAATAAGAGTGGATCACTAATGATGTCTTCAGCGTCGACCTGACGGGAAACCCTGGTTAACAGCGGAACTGACCCGCAGGAAATGCGCAGGACCGACGCTGCAGGCGATGTGTTTGGACCTGATGGTGTAGTGTTTGGACGTTCCCTCAAGGTTGTTTTGGCGAATTTAACATGCATCATGGTCAGTGAGCAGGACGTTTCCGGTTTACCGGGGGTGGCTGCACCGATATAATTGCCCGTTTCCTGTGACGCGCCAGGATGAGAGGGGATATGCCTAGAATTGCCTACGAAGCCTTGACGTTTGACGATGTATTGCTGGTGCCCGGTTACTCCGAGGTGGTGGCGAAGGATGTCAGCCTGAGGACCCGCCTCACCAAGGAGATCTATCTCAATATCCCGCTGATTTCTGCAGCGATGGATACCGTGACGGAATCCCGTCTCGCCATTGCCCTGGCCCAGGAGGGCGGCATTGGCATCATCCACAAGAGCATGTCCATCGAACAGCAGGCCCTTGAGGTTCGCGCCGTCAAAAAATACGAAAGCGGGGTGGTGAAAGATCCCATCTGCATCGATGCCGACGCCAGCATTCGCGACCTCATTGCCCTGACCCGTGCCAACAACATTTCCGGCGTACCTGTACTCAAAAACGGTGAGCTGGTGGGCATTATCACCCGCCGCGACGTGCGTTTTGAAACCAACCTCGATGCTCGTGTCGCGGATGTCATGACCGCCAAGGAGCGCCTGGTTACCGTCAGGGAAGGGGCCGAATCGGAAGAGATCAAAAGCCTGCTGCACCGCTACCGGATTGAAAAAATCCTGGTTGTCAATGACCAGTTCGAGCTGCGCGGCCTGATCACTGTCAAGGATATCGACAAGGCCGAGCAGTACCCCAGCGCCTGCAAGGACGACCAGGGTCGCCTGCGCGTGGGTGCCTCGGTGGGCACCAGCCCTGATACCGACGCCCGCGTCGATGCCCTGGTGGCTGCGGGTGTTGACGTGCTGGTGGTGGACACCGCCCACGGCCATTCCCGCAATGTGCTCGACCGCGTACGTCGCATCAAGGACAAGTACCCGCAAATACAGGTGATCGGCGGCAACATCGCCAGTGGTGAAGCGGCCCTTGCACTCGTTGAAGCCGGTGCCGATGGCGTCAAGGTGGGTATTGGCCCTGGCTCCATCTGTACCACCCGGGTGGTTACTGGAGTGGGTGTCCCGCAGATTTCTGCAATTGCTGAAGCCGTTCGCGTGCTTGACGGTCTCGGTATCCCCGTCATTGCCGACGGCGGTATCCGTTATTCCGGTGATATCTCCAAGGCCATCGTTGCTGGTGCCCACTCAGTGATGATGGGTTCCATGCTGGCCGGTACTGAAGAAGCGCCCGGCGAGATCGAGCTCTATCAGGGCCGCACCTACAAGGCCTACCGTGGCATGGGCTCACTGGGCGCCATGTCCCGCACCCAGGGCTCCAGCGACCGTTACTTCCAGGACTCCAGCGCAGGCGTGGAAAAGCTGGTGCCGGAAGGCATTGAAGGTCGGGTTCCCTACAAGGGATCGGTATCTGCCATCATCCATCAGATGATGGGTGGTCTGCGTTCTTCCATGGGCTATACCGGCTGCATCGATATTGAAACCATGCGCACCAAGCCCCAGTTCGTGCGGGTAACCTCCGCTGGCATGGGCGAGAGCCATGTGCACGATGTGGCGATTACCAAGGAAGCCCCCAACTACCCCGTGGGTAGTCGCTGAGCCCAATCTGTCAAATCACTTTAGCGTTTTAGCATTACAAAGTAGTGCCAACTTGTTGAAACAGTTACCGAGCGGGGCTTTCAAGCCCCGTTTTTAATCGCACAACAGTGACTGATTTCATCCATTCAGCAACGCCGGATTTCAACACCAGAATTCACGAACGAAGAGCCCGCAATGACCCACGATATCCATGCCCAGAAAATCCTGATCCTCGATTTTGGCTCCCAGTACACCCAGCTGATTGCCCGCCGCATTCGCGAGATCGGCGTGTACTGCGAAATCTATCCCTTTGATGTGGGAGATGAGGCCATCCGTGAATTCGGGCCGCGGGGCATTATTCTGTCGGGTGGTCCAGAGTCGGTAACCGCTGGTGAGTTCTCCCCCCGTGCGCCCGGCATGGTGTTCGAACTCGGTATACCGGTGCTGGGCATCTGCTATGGCATGCAGACTATGGCCGAGCAGTTTGGCGGCAAGGTGCAAAGCTCTGACCAGCGCGAATTCGGTTACGCCCAGGTCAAGGTGCAGGGCGATGCAGTATTGCTGCGGGACATCAAGGATCATGTCGATCACGATGACGGCGCTGCCCTGATGGACGTGTGGATGAGCCACGGCGACAAGGTGACGGTTTTGCCCGAGGGTTTTGCGCTGATGGCTTCCACCCCCAGCTGCCCCATTGCCGGTATGTATGCCCTCGACAAGCCCTTCTTCGGTATCCAGTTCCACCCCGAGGTGACTCACACCCTGCAGGGCAAGCGTATTTTCGAGCACTTCGCCTACCAGCTGTGCGGCTGTGAATCCCTGTGGACCGCTGCCAATATCATTGAAGACGCCATCCAGCGGGTACGCGACCAGGTGGGGAGCGACAAGGTGCTGCTGGGCCTGTCCGGCGGCGTTGATTCCTCGGTGGTGGCAGCCCTTCTGCATCGCGCCATCGGCGACCAGCTCACCTGTGTATTTGTCGACAACGGCCTGTTGCGCAAGTATGAAGGCGACCAGGTGATGGACATGTTTGCCAAAAACATGGGTGTGAAGGTCATTCGTGTCGATGCTGAAGCCCAGTTCCTGGGCAAGCTGGCGGGCGTTGCCGATCCCGAAGCCAAGCGCAAGATCATCGGCAACAGCTTTATCGATATTTTTGACGAAGAGGCAAGAAAATTGCGGGACGTCAACTGGCTGGCCCAGGGCACAATCTACCCCGACGTGATCGAATCCGCCGCCTCCAAAACCGGCAAGGCCCATGTGATCAAATCCCACCACAATGTCGGCGGATTGCCGGCGGACATGAAAATGTCCCTGGTGGAGCCCTTGCGGGAGCTGTTCAAGGACGAGGTGCGCAAGATCGGTCTCGAACTGGGTTTGCCCTACGACATGGTTTACCGTCATCCCTTTCCCGGCCCTGGCCTGGGCGTGCGTATCCTCGGCGAAGTGAAAAAAGTCTATGCCGATATCCTGCGCGAAGCCGATGCCATCTTTATCGAAGAGCTGCACAAGGCCGACTGGTACCACAAGACCAGCCAGGCCTTTGCCGTCTTTCTGCCGGTAAAGTCCGTGGGTGTGGTGGGCGACGCCCGCCGCTATGAATGGGTTATCGCCCTGCGCGCCGTGGAGACGATCGACTTTATGACCGCCCGCTGGGCGCATTTACCCTATGAGCTGCTCGAAAAGGTCTCCAACCGCATTATCAACGAGATTAGCGGGATTTCCCGCGTCACCTATGATGTGTCCAGCAAGCCGCCGGCGACGATTGAGTGGGAGTGACCTGAATTTGTAAGTCATTGAAGTATAAAAATAAAATAACTCTCATTGATAATATAATCTACATCATCAATGGTATTTTTCATGGTATTTGTCAACCGGGAATCAGCGCCTGTCAGAAATACCATGTCGGGATTTATGGGCTGATCATGGTATTAATCTGACAGTTACATCGGCGTGCAGAGAAATTCACGTGGGCGTGAGGGTGCGAGCCGCCCGCCCGCAGGGTAAGCCTGACATCAAGCGGGTGCTGCCGTATAGAGCCACCAAGAATCCAGTATAAATATTTACAGAAACTTGCATAATGTGGAAGTTAGTGTAAATTATCTGTATGACGCCTCTTACAGAACAGATTTTCACAGCCGGTCTGGCGGATCGGCCTCTATCGGCCAGTCAAGTCGACCGCCTGCTGGGTGGCAGTGATGCGCGCCGCTACGGCCAGGTCAATCGTGCCCTCAAGGCGGGGGAGTTGATCAA
>LADM01000050.1 GCA_000961645.1 Gammaproteobacteria bacterium BRH_c0
CGCCAGCGGCCAGAAAGAGGCAGCCGCAGCCGTACCCATGGCCTGGTGGTGGGCAGGGCAGGCCAGTGGCCGCGCCGTCGCCCGCGCCCTGCACACCTTTGGCGGCTACGGGGTTTCCCTCGAATACGATATTCAGCTCTACTACCGGCGCGCCAAAGCCTGGTCGCTGTTGGCGGGCGATTCTCAGCGCGAGCTGATTGCCGTCGGCAATCGCCTCTGGGGCGGGGTCACCTGCCCGCTGCCGGAATGTGGCGAAATAACCCTGGACTTCAGCCTCGGCCAGCAAGCCGACAAAATGGCGCAGGAAGTGCGCGCCTTTTTCGAGGCCAACCTCACTGCCGACCTGCGCGCCAAGGCCCATCACTCTGTGGCGGGTTACGATGCCGCGTTCAGCCAGAAGCTCTGTGCCGCTGGCTTGCGCTACCCTCACTGGCCGCTGGAGTACGGTGGCCGCGGTGCCACCCCCTTCGAAATGGCGGCTCTCAACGCGGTGTTCGAGGAATATGGCTGGGAGCGCATCACCGGACCGGTCACCAATCAGGTCGCCTTCAGCCTGATGGGTTTTGCCCAGGACGAAGTGAAGCAGCAGATCCTCGGCGAGTTTGCCCGCGGTGAAGCCCTCGCCTGCCTGGGGTTTTCCGAACCCGCCAGCGGCTCCGATATCTACGCGGCAAAAACCCGCGCCGTGCGCGACGGCGACGACTGGATCATCAATGGCCAGAAGATCTTTACCACCAGCGGCAACCTCGCCAACTACATTTACCTGCTGACCCGCACCAACCCGGATGTCGCCAAGCACAAGGGGCTCACCATCTTTATGGTGCCCATGAATCTGCCCGGCATCGAGATCCAGCCGGTGCATACCCTGCAGGACGAACGCACCAATATCACCTATCTCGAAAACGTGCGGGTGCCCGACAAATACCGCCTCGGCGAAGTGGATGGCGGCTTGCAGGTGATGCTGCACACCATGGAAATGGAGCACGGCGGCGCCGATCAGTACCGCCTCAACTACCAGAGCATGCTCGACAATACCATTGCCTGGGCCAGCACCACCCACCGCAACGGCAGCGCCATTATCGAAGAGCCCGAAACCCGGATGCGCCTCGCCCCGGTGGCTGTCAAGCACGCCGTGGCGCGGGTGCTTTGCTACCGCTCTTTGTGGGCCTCCCATTACAAGGTGCCCGGTCGCAGCCACTTTGGCCCGGTGTCAAAGCTGTTTGCCACTGAGTCCTATCTGCAGGATTCCCGCGACATGATGGATCTGGCTGCGCCCTGGTCGCTGTTCGAGGACCGCCATGGCGCCGGTCATATCGAACTGGGTTACCGCCAGTCCATCGGCACCACCATCTACGGTGGCACCAGCGAGATCATGAGGAGTCTGATTGCTGAACATGGCCTGGGGCTTCCCAAATCCAGGTCGTGAAAACAGCCAGGATCACTGCACCCAATTCAAGTGGCTACGCCAGTGAATGGGAAGTGGTGCAGGCGCCTATGGATATGAAATTCCCGCATCATGTGTGTGGTTACTGCCGGAGAGGTGTAGAGTAACTGCAAAACCTGACAATGATTGAGATCCTCAACCATAAAGCTCAGGGTGTTAAGCAAGACAACACACTGGCAAGAACTCCATGTACAGACTGCGCGGCACTGATGCCCAGTTTATCTATAACGAGACCCATACCTCCCCCTTCGTCACCCTGAAGGTGATGATCTACGAGCCGGTGGATCCGGCCATCACCCCGAGCTGTAGCGAAATCACCCAATTTATTATTCGCGGCATGTCTGGCCTCGGCATTCGCGGCATCCCGCTGCGGGTGGTCAGGGTTCCCCTTGACCTGCACCACCCGGTGTGGGTATTCGATCCCGCGTTCAATGGCGAGGACCATATTCACCATGTGGCCTTGCCGCAACCCGGCGACAAACAGGCGCTCTGCCAGTTCATATCCAATATTCTCAGCACCCCGCTTGACCCCAACCGGCCACCCTGGCATCTGTGGGCAGTGGAAGGTTTGCAACATGGACGTATCGCGCTGATAGCCAAAGTCCACCATGTTCTCGCCGATGGCATGATGTCGGCACAGGCCATTGCCACCATCCATGAGCAGGGTGACAAGGTGCAGTCTGTACCCATATCTTTCCCCAGGGTGAAGGCATCAGCACATCCTGGCAGACTCGGGCTGACTGGCAGGGCGTTTATTGATTTGATTAAAAGCTATACCGTTGAACTGCCAACCTACTACCGGCTGCTCAAGCAAAAACGACTTGCCAGAAAGGGGATGCAGAGCCCCGGGAAAAGCGCCTGCGGGCCGTTTATGGCGCCCTTTACCTTCTTGAACAAACCCGGCGGCCAGCACCGGCTGTATCGCTATGAAACCCTGCCACTGGGCCAATTCAAGCGCCTCGCCAAAGTGCTGGGTTGCACGATCAACAGCCTGGTCATGGGTATTTGTTCCGAGGCTCTGCGCCGTTATTTTCTTGAAGTGGACTCACTGCCTTCAACCCCGCTGGTTGCGGTGATGCCCGTCGGCGTTGATCGGGAGAAGGAAATCAAAACGTTTCTCAGTACTGATTTTTATAACAACAGCGTCACCGTCGCCTTCGTGCCCCTTGACCTGAATATCGTTGATTTTCGTGCCCGGTTGCACGCCATTCAGGAAGGTTCCAGAAGCGCCATCGAGCATTTGCGCGCCACCGATGGCATCAGGATGGATAATTTCGCCGACTTTTTACCCGGCAGTTTTTTCCGCCTGCTGGCTGTGGTGCAGGCCTGGCGCCAGAAAAAACGTAAAAGTCCCTTTGCCAACCTGTCGATCTCCAACGTAGCTGGTCCGCGACAACCGCTCTACGCCTGCAATGGAAAGCTGAAAATGGTCGAGCTGCTGTCTGCGGGCAATCTCGGTGATCCGGTCAATCTCACGGTGACTGTGTGGAGCTATGTGGACAACCTCTGTTTCTCCTGCCTCTACCGCAAGGACGCCATCCCCGAGCCCGAGCGCTTCAACTCGCACATTGTCGATATCTATCGGCAGTTGTGCCTTGAATATCTGCCTGATGACCAGGTCAAGGCGTGACATACCAGTCACCTGTATAAGTGGCCCTCGGCTATCCCTCCACCTTGAAAATCCACTGCCGCTGATACACTATCTGCGACACCAAAAACAACAGAGCATAAAAAATGAGTAATTCTCAGGAAGACCGACTGGCGCGGCTTGAAGAGCGCCTCCAGATCCTCGAAGACCGCGAAGCCATCATCAAGCTCAAAGCCACCTATGTGAACTACAACGACGGCGGCTGGAAAGGTCCCACCCACTGTTTTCCCGACGAAGTGGCGGAGCTGTTTACCGAAGATGGCGTCTGGGATGGCCGCCCGGAAAGCGGTTTTGCCGAAGGCCGCGAGGCCATTCGTCAGCTGTTTAACGATTTCCAGATCATGCCGTTTATCGTCCATTACGTGACCAACCCGCTGATCGAGATCGATGGCGACACTGCCAGCGGCCACTGGCACGCGATTGTCACCGCCAATATGCCCGACGGCTCCGCGCGCTGGATTCTGGGTCTCTACAAGGAAACCTACCTGCGCACCGCCAGCGGCTGGAAATTCAAAACCCTGCGTTTTGAAGCCGCCGCCAACAGCCCCTACGACCTGGGCTGGGGCAAGCAGCAGTTCGCCTGATTTTTTGCTCTTCCCCAGCCAGAACGGGAAACCCCACCCAATAGCCACCCGCAACGGGATAGCTGGTATGGATAGCTGGTATGGATAGCTGGTATGGATAGCTGGTATGGATAGCAACGACCCGGGGCGGTGTTGTTTGTTACACTGGCGCCCTTGCCGCATCCGCCGCCCCTCCCGGAGAGACCCCCTTGTTCAACCAATTGAACCTCAACGAACGCCTGCTCAAGGGCCTTGAAGCCCTGTCTTTCGACACCCCCACCGAGGTGCAGCAGGCCGCCATTCCCTCTGCCATTGAAGGCAATGATCTGTATGTCATCGCCAAAACCGGCAGTGGCAAAACCGCTGCCTACGTCCTGCCGCTGTTGCAGCGGTTGCTGACAGCAGACAACCAGGGGATTTCACCCCGCGCACTGGTGCTTGCCCCCACGCGGGAGCTGGCACGGCAGATTTTCGGCGATGTGCAAAAACTGGCGCGGTTCACCTATATCAAGGCGGAACTGGTCATGGGTGGCGAAGACTTCAAAGTGCAGGCCGCCAAGCTGCGCAGGAATCCTGATGTGATCATTGCCACGCCGGGCAGAACACTCGAACAACTCACATCTAGCAATCTCGATCTGAGCAAGGTTCAGATTCTGGTGATCGACGAAGCCGACCGCATGCTCGATATGGGTTTCAGCGAAGATGTGATCACCATTGCCAACGCCTGCCCCGCTGAGCGCCAGACCCTGCTGTTTTCTGCCACCAAGGGCAGCGCCGGTTTGCAGCGCATTGCCGAATCGGTACTGCGCGAACCCCAATGGCTGGAACTGGACAGCATCCGCGACGGCACCCCCGCCATCCACCAGCAGGTCATTCCCACCGACGACAGCAACCACAAGGAAGCCACCCTGAAGTGGCTGCTGACCCATGAAAGCCCTGGCAAGGCCCTGGTGTTTACCAATACCCGCGATATGGCCGACCGCCTGAATGGCGTGCTGCGCGCTGCCGACCTGCGGGTGTTTGTGCTGCACGGCGAGAAAGACCAGAAAATCCGCAAGCTCGCCATCGAGCGCTTCAAGCAAAGCCAGCGAGCTGTGCTGGTGGCCACCGATGTGGCGGCTCGCGGGCTGGATATCGACGCGCTGGATCTGGTGATCAATTTTGATATGCCGCGCAGCGGAGACGACTACCTGCACCGGGTGGGACGCACCGGGCGCGCCGGTGCCGAGGGCATTGCCATCTCCCTGGTGGCGCCCCACGAATGGAACCTGATGTCGAGTATCGAGCGCTACCTGCGCCGCCAGTTTGAGCGCCGCATACTCAAGGAAGTACCGGGCAGCTTCAAGGGGCCAAAAAAGGTGAAAGCTTCAGGCAAGCCCGTGGGAAGCAAAAAACCCAAGGAAAGTAAAAAAGTCAAAGAGGGCAAGAAAAAGAAAGCGGAATCAAAACGCCCGGAGTCGGGCAAGGCGGGGACACCGCGCCCGGCCAGCACAGCCCGGCCCAAAACCAGTGCCGACGGCATGTCCACCTTCAAGCGTCCAGGCTGACCTGATTAGATCAGCTTACTTGCTCTGAGATCACCTTGCCGCGCCAGGCAAAATCCACCGGCCAGAGTTTCTGCTCTGCTTTAGCGTAGTCATTCCAAAGCTGGGCATAGGTTTTGCCCACGGCGGGATGCACCTCATCCCCGGCAATTTCCGCCAGGGGCCAGAGCACAAAAGCGTTTTCAACAATCTCGTCGCGGGGCAGGGAGATACCATCCTCCACGCCGCAAATATTGTCATAGGTGAGGATATCGATATCCAGGGTGCGGGAACTGAAACGCGGACCGTCGCGACGGCGGCCATTGTCATTCTCTATCTGGCGCAGCACAGTCGACAGCTCGCCAACGCTCAGGGCACAGTCAAATCCCGCCACCAGATTGAAAAAATTATCACCGCCAAATCCCACGGCTTCGCTTTCGTAGACAGAAGACAGCTGCAACTCACCGAAATGTTCGGCAAGCGCATCCAGGCAGGCAAGAATATTGCGCTGCTGGTCGATATTGCTGCCAATGCTGACATAGACTCTGGGACACGCCACCATCAGGGTTTGACTCCCCGCTCGATAATCAGGCCAACATCATAGGCGCCGCGCAGTGCGCCAGGCTTGCTGAGCCGCAGTTTCAACCAGGGCACATTGAATTCATTGCGCACAATACTGGCCACCTCCTCTGCCAGGCGCTCCACCAGCAAAAATTCACTCTGCTCGATAAAGGCAATCAGGCGCTTGGCCACCGCCTTGTAATTGAGGGCGTACTGGATATCGTCAGTCTCGGCGGCGCGGCGAATATCCGACGCCATCTCCAGATCGAGGCTGACGGTCTGGCGTACCTCCCGCTCCCAGTCGAAGATGCCGATTATGGTGTCGACGCGAAGATCGCGGATGTAAACAATATCCATCAGGGGCTCACTGTATTGATTAAAGCACGGGCGCCAGGGTATCCATGGGCCAACGGGGCACGGCGCGAATGGCCAGATCATCCCCCTGCCCCGCCAGCATACGCTGACAACCGGCATAGGCAATCATGGCGCCATTGTCGGTGCAAAATTCGTGGCGCGCGTAAAACACCTTCGCACCACGCCTGGCCATATCCGTTTCCAGGCGCTGGCGCAGCAGTTTGTTGGCCGATACCCCGCCGGCGATTACCAGGGTGTGCAGGCCAGTCTGCTCGATAGCACGGCGACACTTGATCACCAGGGTGTCCACCACGGCATCCTGAAAGGCGCAGGCGATATCCGCCATGGTCTGGTCATCGGGCATGCCGTCGGCCTGACGGTGCTCGGCAATGGTGTTGAGGGTAAAGGTCTTGAGGCCGGAAAAGCTGAAATCGAGGCCGGGGCGATCGGTCATGGGGCGCGGAAAGCGAAATCGTTCAGAATTGCCCCGCTCCGCCAGCTTGGCCACTTCAGGACCGCCCGGGTAGTCGAGGTCGAGCATTTTTGCTGTTTTATCAAAGGCTTCCCCGGCAGCATCGTCCAGCGACTCGCCCAGGATGCGGTACTGACCAACGCCCTTAACCTCTACCAGCTGGGTGTGACCACCGGATACCAGCAGGGCCAGAAAGGGAAAAGCGGGCGGGTTTGCCTCCAGCATGGGAGCCAGCAAGTGGCCCTCCATATGGTGAACGCCAATAGCGGGCACATTCCAGGCATAAGCCATGGCTCGCGCTACCGAGGCGCCCACCATCAGGGCGCCCACCAAACCCGGCCCTGCGGTGTAGGCAATACCGCCAATATCCGCAAAGCCGCAACCGGAATCCTTCAGCACCTGCCTGATCAATGGCAGGATTTTGCGCACATGATCCCGCGACGCCAGCTCCGGCACCACGCCACCATATTCAGCATGCACCTTGACCTGGCTGTAGAGCAGATGAGCCAGCAGGCCGGTGTCGCTGTCATAGACTGCGACACCGGTTTCATCGCAGGATGTTTCAACCCCCAAAACTCGCATAAATTCAGGATTTCCAGCACGGTTCAATCGAGAAGTGCGCCATGATAAAGTCTGCAACCCCGCAAAACCACCTGAAATTCATACAGTTAGCCCCTGCAGTTGGGAGGGATAAAAGTTTTGCATGAAGTCACCCATGAGTATAGAATACGCCCCCTTAAGACCGGCCACAGCCGTGGCTACCACCAACGAATTCACTAAAGACGGGAAAAAGGATAGATGCCTTCAGTACGCATTAAAGAGAACGAACCTTTCGACGTAGCCCTGCGCCGTTTCAAGCGCTCCTGCGAAAAAGCTGGCGTACTTGCCGAAGTGCGTCGCCGTGAGTTTTACGAAAAGCCCACCTGGGCTCGCAAGCGCAAAGCCGCTGCTGCCGTAAAGCGCCACGCCAAGAAAGTACAGCGTGAATCACGCAAGTTTGTTCGCATGTACTGAGTGGTCCGGTCCCCCTGACCGCTTTGTAAAAAACGCCGACCCGTTCGGCGTTTTTGGTTTTCAGCCTCGAATAATGCAGACATAACAACGGACCAGGCATATGACTGACTTCACCATCAAGGCGCAGATCACCGAAGCAATGAAAGACGCCATGCGCGCCAAGGACAAGGAGCGCCTCGGCGCCATTCGCCTGATTCTCGCTGATTTCAAGCGCATTGAAGTGGATGAGCGCATCGAGATCGACGATGAGCGCGCCCTGGTTATTCTCGACAAGATGCTCAAGCAGCGTCGCGACTCCATCAAGCAGTTCACCGATGGCGGACGTCAGGATCTGGCAGAAAAAGAGCAGGCCGAGATCGAAGTGATCCAGACCTTCCTGCCAACCCCGCTTACCCCTGCAGAAATTGACGATCTCGTTGCTGCCGCCATCAGCGCCACTGGCGCCGAGTCCGTCAAGGATATGGGCAAGGTCATGGCCATCGTCAAACCCCAGGTGCAGGGCCGGGCTGATGTGGGTGCGGTGAGCCAGGCAATCAAAGCACGCTTGGGATGACCGGGTCTGAAGTCTGAAGTAATTGATTATGGGGTGCATTGGCTCACCCTCTGTACTTTCTGGTTTTTGCGTTTAATCTCAAACCTGTTTCGTACTCTCGCCTCTTCAACGGTCAACCGCAAAGGCATCCATGTCACTGATCCCGCAGCGCTTTATAGACGACCTGCTCGACAAGGTGGACATTGTCGATGTGGTGGGGTCGCGCATCAGCCTGCGCAAATCCGGCAAGAACTACTCGGCCCGCTGCCCGTTCCACGACGAAAAAACGCCCTCCTTCACCGTGAGTCCCGACAAGCAGTTTTACTACTGCTTTGGCTGCGGCGCAGGTGGCAACGCCATCGGCTTTGTCATGGATTACGACCGCACGGAATTCCCCCAGGCGGTAGAACAGCTGGCCCGGCACTGCGGCCTGGAAGTGCCCCGCGAAACCACTCGCAGCGACCCGGCGGACGGTCGCCGCAAGCAACTTTATTCCGTGCTGGCAGAGGCCGAAAAGTATTACCGCACCCAGCTGCGCGCCCACCCGGAATCAAAACTGGCCGTTGATTACCTCAAGACCCGCGGCCTGACCGGCGCCATTGCTGGCACGTTTGGTATCGGCTTTGCTCCCCCGGGCTGGGACAATCTGATCACCCATTTGGGCCACGACGACAGTCGCGTCGGCTTGCTGCTGGAAGCGGGCCTGGTGATCCGCAAGGATGACGGCGGCAACCGGGTATACGACCGTTTTCGCCAGCGCATCATGTTTCCCATCCGCGACACCCGGGGCCGCACCATCGGCTTTGGGGGCCGGGTCCTCGGGGACGACAAACCCAAATACCTGAATTCCCCGGAAACCCCGGTATTCCACAAGGGCAGCGAACTTTACGGCCTTTACGAGGCCCACACCCAGCTGCGGGAAATCCCCAATCTGGTCGTGGTGGAAGGCTATATGGATGTGGTGGCTCTGGCCCAGCACGGCATCCACAATGCCGTTGCCACCCTCGGCACTGCCGCCACCGATGAACACCTCGCCAAGCTGTTCCGCTACACCTCTGAAGTCATCTTCTGCTTTGACGGCGACAACGCCGGTCGCAAGGCGGCGCGCCGCGCTCTGGAAACCTGCCTGCCCGCCATGACCGATGGTCGCAGTGCGCGCTTCCTGTTTTTGCCGGAAGGGGAAGATCCGGACACCCTGGTGCGCAAACTCGGCAGCGAAGGTTTCAGCAAACTGCTGACCAGCGCCCAACCCCTCTCGGAATTCCTCTTCACTGCCCTGCAGGAAGGGCTGAATCTCGACAGCGTCGATGGCAAGGCGCGGCTGAGCAAACTCTGCGCCCCCCTGATCAACCGTATTCCCGATGGGGTCTACCGCCAGCTGATGCTCAAGCAACTGGCCCAGCGCACCGATATGGACGTGGAAACCCTCAGCGCCATTATCAGCATCCCCCCAGCGGCAACTGATGTTGCATCCGCAACGATTGATAGCGGCGATGATGATTCCGCCCAGCCGCCACCGGATGATTACGAAGACTATGCAGGGCGTTACGATTCCGGCACTGATTCCTACCCGGATTACAGCACTTCGGCATTAGCCCCTCACCGCGATCCGGCTGTTATCAACGCCAAGCGCCTCAAGCTCTCCGCTGTCCAGCGCCTGATTCTGTTGCTGCTGCACAGCCCCGCCCTGTGCCATGAGCTGGCCATTCTCACCGATCTCGCCCATCTCGACGACCCGGATACCGAGCTGCTGATTAACCTTGCAGCCTTGTTGCAGGAAAATCCTGACTATACTCTCAACCATGTGCTGGGTTACTGGCGCGGTATTCACGGTGCGGAACAGGGCGAACTGCTGGCCAGGATTGCGGCTTCAGACTTGGTGCGGGCACCGGAACATACCGAGCGCGACGACCTGGCCGAGCTTGCTGATATCTGCCGCCACCTGCAAAAACGCATTCACCGGGAACGGCCTGCCCGCGCCCAGCTGGACGCCCTGTTGGCCCAGGAGGCTCTCAGCACCGATGACCGCAAGCACCTGTTCGACCTGTGGCACAACCAGCTCACCGCCGACGACCGCACCGAGGAATTAAATATGAAGATAAAACAGGCACTTGCCAAAACCGCAAAACACCCCCGCAAATAGTCAGCTACCCTTGCAATAGCAGGACAAGCCCCCACATATAGTCTATAATCGCGCGTTTGTTTTCAGCCCCTCACCAACAGCCGGATTAATATGAGCGAATCTCCCCAGCAGCAATCCCGTCTCAAGGAACTCATCGCCAAAGGCCGTGAGCAAGGTTACCTGACCTATGCAGAGGTGAACGATCACCTGCCCGAGGATATTTCCGATCCCGATCAGGTGGAAGACATCATCCAGATGATCAATGACATGGGCATCAGCGTTTTTGAAACTGCCCCTGACGCCGATACCCTGTTGATGACCAGCGGCGATACCGCCGCCGATGAAATCGCCGCCGCCGAAGCCGCAGCCGCACTGGCTGCTGTTGAGACCGAACAACACCGGACTACTGACCCGGTGCGCATGTATATGCGCGAGATGGGCTCTGTTGAACTGCTGACCCGTGAGGGCGAAATTGAAATCGCCAAGCGCATTGAGGAAGGCATCCGCGAGTTGATGTCGAGTCTGGCGGAATGGCCCAAGACGGTTGACTACATCATTTCCGAATACGACCTCGTCGCCAGCGGTGAGCGCAAGCTGAGTGAAATTATCAGCGGCTACCTCAACCCCATGGAGCATGTGCCTTCCGCCCTGGAGCAAAGCGCCGCTGCCGCCGAGGAACCCGAGGTAGAAACCAATCAGGACGAAGACGGCCTCGACATCGACGAAGCCCGCGAGCGCTTTGAAGCCCTGCGCAAGCAGAACGACAAAACCAAACGCGCCCTGTCGCGGCATGGTCGCAACAGCGATGCCGCCAAGAAGAATCTCGAAGAATTGGGCGAGCTGTTCAAGTTCCTCAAACTGCCCCCGCGCCAGTTTGACCCGCTGATTGTTGAAGTGCGCGACGTACTTGAACAGATCCGCCGCGAAGAGCGCAACATCATGAGCTACTGCGTGCGTCGCGGCAAAATGCCCCGCACCGATTTCATCAAAAGCTTCCCCGGCAATGAAACCAATGAGAAGTGGCTGGCCACCATCCTCAAGAAAAAACTGCCCTACAGCGACCGTCTGAAGGAAGCAGAGGAAGATATCCTGCGCAGTCAGCGCCGCCTTCAGCACATTGAGGAAACCTCAGGCATTTCCGTCGCGCAGATCAAGGACATCAACCGCCGCATGTCCATTGGCGAAGCGAAAGCCCGCCGCGCCAAGAAGGAAATGGTCGAGGCCAACCTGCGTCTGGTAATCTCCATCGCCAAGAAGTACACCAACCGCGGCCTGCAATTCCTCGACCTGATCCAGGAAGGCAACATCGGCCTGATGAAAGCGGTGGACAAGTTTGAATACCGCCGCGGTTACAAGTTCTCGACCTATGCCACCTGGTGGATTCGCCAGGCCATTACCCGCTCCATCGCTGACCAGGCGCGCACCATCCGTATTCCCGTGCACATGATTGAGACCATCAACAAACTCAATCGCATCAGCCGCCAGATGCTTCAGGAGATGGGCCGCGAACCCACCCCGGAAGAGCTTGGCGAGCGCATGGAAATGCCGGAAGACAAGATTCGCAAGGTGCTCAAGATCGCCAAGGAGCCCATCTCCATGGAAACCCCCATCGGTGATGATGAAGACTCTCATCTGGGCGATTTTATCGAGGACGTCAATATCATGTCCCCGATTGAATCCGCCACCACCGAGAGCCTGACAGAAGCGACCCGCGAAGTCCTCAACGGTCTCACCGCCCGCGAAGCCAAGGTACTGCGCATGCGCTTCGGCATCGACATGAACACTGACCACACCCTTGAGGAAGTGGGCAAGCAGTTCGACGTTACCCGCGAGCGCATCCGCCAGATCGAAGCCAAGGCCCTGCGCAAACTGCGTCACCCCAGCCGCTCGGATCACCTGCGCAGTTTTATCGAAGACTGATGTGGCCTGACAAGAGGCGGGCATCTATAATGCCCGCCTCTTTTTATACAATTCAAACAAGGGCCCATAGCTCAGTTGGTCAGAGCAGGCGACTCATAATCGCTTGGTCGTAGGTTCAAGTCCTACTGGGCCCACCATTTCCCTTTTTTCCTCAGCAAGCTCGCATCTCACCAAGTCAAGACAGGGTTTTTGTGTTGCAACATTCCAGAGTAACCGGCACACCCTGAGAGGTGCGAGCAGCCCGAATTGACTGTCTGCGGATAAACACGGCCAGGATCACTGGTCCACTGCTGTGGCACAACGAAGCGCTGGCTTTTCTGCATAGTTGTTTGCTGTTCCGTCCCAATTCTATGGGGCATCTGTTCGCTCCCTTTTAACAATGAGCTCTACTATGACCGACCCTGTCCGCCTGTCCAAACGCTTGATCGAGATCACCGGCTGCTCGCGCCGCGAGGCAGATCTCTATATCGAGGGAGGCTGGGTGCAGGTAGATGGCGTGGTGGTCGAAGAACCGCAGTTCAAGGTGGAAGACCAGCAGGTCGAATTGCTTCCCGATGCTGTGTTGACACCTTTCGAGCCGGTCACGCTGCTCTTGAACCTGTCCCCTGGCGCCTTACCCCTTGGGAGTTTGCCAAGTCTCAGCGCTGAACAGCCCAACCTGACTAATCAATGGAGTGGTGACAATTCGTGGATTCGACCACTGAAAAGTCAATTCTCCCGCCACACTCCTTGTATCCCCCTGCAGGAAGGTGCGCATGGCTTGCACGTGCTGACCCAGGACTGGCGCGTCGAGCGCAGGCTCAAGGATGATCTGGCCAAACTGGAGCAGGAGTATGTTGTCGAGGTCACTGGCACCCTGACTGCAGACCAACTGAAGCGCATGAATCGCGGCATCAGCATGAACAGACGGCCCCTGGCCCAGTGCAAGGTCAGCTGGCAGAATGAAACCCGCCTGCGTTTCGCCGTAAAGAATCCTCTGCCCGGCCAGATCCTCTTTATGTGCAACCACTTCGATCTCGATGTCGTGGCGATGAAGCGCATTCGCATTGGCGCTGTGCCCCTGTCCAAACTGCCGCCGGGGCAGTGGCGTTATCTTGCCGCCAAGGAACATTTTTAACCTTTAACCGCGGGAATTTTATCGCCCGTATAGTCCAGGACCCCTTTCATGCTTAATAACGATGTACTGCGCAGTATTCGCTACATGCTCGACCTCAGTGAGCCGCAACTGGCAAAAATCATCCAGCTCGGTGGCATGCAAATCACTGCGCCGCAACTCGCCGCTCTGCTTAAAAAGGAAGAGGAAGACGGGTTTATCCCCTGCGACGATGAGCTGATGGCCCACGCCCTCGACGGCCTGGTGTTTTTCAGGCGCGGCAAGGATGACAGCCGTCCGGCCCAGCCCATCGAGTTGCCGGTCACCAACAATATGGTGCTGAAAAAACTGCGCGCCGCCTTTGAGCTGAAAGAGGATGATATGCACGCGATCATGAACAGCGTTGACTGCCCGGTCTCGAAGCCGGAAATGAGTGCGCTGTTCCGCAAGTCAGGGCACAGGAACTATCGCCCCTGCGGCGATCAGTTCCTGCGCAACTTCCTCAAGGGCCTGACGCTGCGGCTGCGCGGTTAGTACGCAAATCTCAACCCCGATACAAGGCCGTTTAAGCTGCGCTAACTCCGCACCAGAGACCACCGCTACCCGCCCAGGCCACAAACTGGAATTCCCCCCTGGTCGTGACTACGCTTAAGTCTCAACAGATACTCATAAGCAGGTAAGTGACGATGCAAGCCCGATTGTCTGCGCTACTTTTTCTTCTCGCTGTCACCCTCTCAATGCCCGCTTTGTCGGCCGCATATATCAAGTTTGATGGAGTCGATGGTGAGTCCACAGACAGGGATCATAAAGGCTGGATAGAAGTGATGTCCGTTTCCCAGGCAAGGGCACCGCGCGACGCGGCTTCCGGCCTGCCCACAGGCAAGCGCCAGCACAAACCGCTAACGATCACCAAACCAATCGACAAGGCATCCCCGATACTGGCGAAATCCCTTGCCAACGGAAGCCCTTTGAGCAATGTGACAGTCAGTGTTGACGGTCACGTGACGGTCCTGAAAAGCGCCAAAGTGGTCTCCATCGACAGGGACAGCAGTGACAATGAAATCATCACCCTGGCCCCTGTTGAGACTCCCGTTGAGAGCCCAGTCGAGAATGCCGTTGAGAGGAAAAAGGGCAATGTGGAAGCCACCTGGAAAGTGGAAGAAGGGACGAAGTAACCCAGCACAGGCACATAACCCTTAATCAGGCTAACGGATGACGATTAAGCCTGTGTGATTAGCCCGGCTTCTGCGCCCGGATCAGGCCAGCCTGGGAAAGGGTGATCCACAATGTTGCATTAGTCGGGTCATCGACAAACTCGACCTTTTTTCCCCCAGGCATGACGTTTTGTGTCATGTCTTGCAAGGCAAATAATGGTCCAAGCAGGAGATTTCAGCCATGCCTCTCTACGTTATGTTATCCAGACTCACCCCTGAAGGCGCCAGAACACTCCATGAAGACCCTACCCGCACGGGTCAGGTCAATACCGAAATCAGTAAATCCGGCTGCAAGGTGCTTGAGCAGTTTGCGACACTGGGGGAATACGATTTTGTATCCATTGTCCAGGCGCCCGACAACAAGGCGATTGCCCATTTATCGGTTGACCTGGCGGCGCGGGGAACCGTGCAAATCACCACCCTCCCCGCCATCAGTATCGGCGAGCTGGTGGAAGGCCTGAGTGACGGCCACGATCTGGCATAGGCTGGATGGAGCCTGGCAGCTTACAACCGGCGGATCAATTCAGCCCGGGCAAGCCAAGTGCCTTGATGCGCTGGGTCTTGATGAGCCCTGTCTTCATGAACTCTGTCATGAGGAGCTAAGCTCCGATGAACTGTCGCGCAAAAATCTCCAGTTCACGGTGCAGCCGCTCGATATCCGGGAAAGAAGGAAAAATCGTGGCATGGGTAATACCCAGTGCCTTTAGTTCGCTGTCGCGCTGCTGTGCCTTGTCATAATCACCGGCAAAGGTCTCCGGTAGCTGCGCGTCCATCTTCAGCAGATGCTCCCTGACACCTTCTGGCTGTTCAAACAGGGGCAGCTCGGCAAAGACAGGGAAATTCTCCCGCGTCCGGCCTGCAGTCTGTAACTCCCGATCTAGGGTAACCAGGCCGCTTTTGAGGTCTTCAAACGAATTGGTGGGCATCCAGCCATCCCCCAGCCGTGCAGCCCGCGGCGCACTGACGCTGGCAATACCGCCGACAAACAGGGGCACCGTTCCATGGGTCGGCTTGGGGTGAAAGCTTGCATTGTCAAAGGAATAGGTGGTGCCGGAGAAGCTGGCAGGATCTTCAGTCCAGAGCGTCCGCATCAGCTGAATATACTCTTCGACCGTCTTGCCCCTGGTGCGCGGATTGCCGCCGAGCCAGGTAATTTCCTGCTCCAGCCAGCCACCGGCCAAGCACAGTCCCAGCCGACCACCGGATATCACATCAATCGTCACCGCCTGTTTCGCAAGCTGGATGGGATTGTGCTGGGTAATAACCGTCGCGGCGGTAAAAAAATTCAGCGTCCGGGTGTGGGCTACCAGATGGCTCACCATGGTCAATGGTTCATACCAGGTGCGGGTCAGCATGCCCTCAAGGGCCACCGGAAAAATGGTGTGCTCCGGCAGGGAAACATAATCAAAGCCAAGCGCCTCAATACGTTTGGTGGTGTCGATAATGGCTGCCACATCGGGAAATTGTCCGAGGGGATGCAGCTGTACGCCGTATTTCATAGTGATCTCTCGTCATGCAGTGCGAACCCGACTGTTTCGGGCACAATCATCGGGTGAAGTTTTTTTGCCCCTAAAAAGGTGGCGGACCGAGCGGTTGGCAAATCTCAAGAGTGCGAATAAACGCCGGACGACTGCGCAACCTGTCGAGGTATGATGGAATATTGCTGTAATCACCCAGCGCTGTGCCGGTCATCTGCACCAGGTTCAGCACCAGCGGCAGCATGATATCCGCCGCCGTGAAGTCGTTACCGGCAATATACTGTTTTTCAGCCAGTATCTGATCCATCCACTTCAGCATCTTGTCGGTAACGCCGATCATGGTCTGGTCGTAGGCCTGCTCCATAAAGGTTCCGGGCCGGGGCTGCAGCCATTTTTCGTTCATCAGGCGGTTTGCCATGGTGCCTTCAGGAAAATGCAGCCACTCAAGGTAATAGGGAAACTCAGGCGAATCCACCGCTGGCGCCAGTCGACCCTGGCCGTACCTGGCGAGGATATACTCGATGATCGCGCCGGATTCGCAAATCGTGACATCGCCATCCTGAAAGGTGGGCGCCAGCGCCATCGGATGCACTTCTCTGATCAGCGCCCAGGAACCAATAACGTCCCCCGGCTTGAAGATCAGTTCATAGGGTAATCCCAACTCTTCACACAACCACACTACACGCTCGGAACGCCGGCCTTCCATGTGATAAATTTTGATCATCACGTTCTCCTGTCATTATTGTTGGAATTGATGGATGTGAGGATTCTGCCACTCTGGCAGTGTAAAACAAGACTTAACGTGCCTGAATACGACTGTTGTTGCGAAATGGATATTGCCGTGGCATCCCCGTTGGCAACAAGCAAAGAAACAGTTCACCGCCAGCGGGCCTGCGGTATTCCACATCGATCATCCATCTTCGAGCTTCACCTGCCGCACTCCCAACCCATAATGACCTCGTGACTCAACAGAGCAGACCATAGTCATGCGTAGCCATTACGCCATTGTGATCGACATTTCAGGTAACGCCTGCCCGTATTTCCAGCCTGCACATGCGCTGATAACCCTTGCTTTTTTGGCGCCAGGATTCACACTGCCCGCGCCCATCACCCCCGGATACCAGGAACCTTTACATTGCCCTCCCACGTTGCCATGAATATTGCTGTTAAAACCCTGCCCGATACTGAAATAACCTGCACCCACTGTGAAGCCTGCTGCTGCCGCCTGGAAGTGATGCTGATCACCGAGACAGGTGTGCCAGAGCGGTTTATCGAAACGGATCAGTGGGGTAGCAGAAGCATGGCACGCCTGGACGATGGCTGGTGTGCGGCGCTTAATCGCAGCACCCTGCTGTGTATGATTTATGACAACCGCCCATTGATTTGCCGGGAATTCGAGATGGGCCAGGACGAGTGCATCACCGAGCGTGAGGCAAATCGCAATCCCTGAGGGCTTTTATGTCGGCTCTTGTGAGAGTCCTTGTAAGAGCAACTGTAAGAATTTTCACGCCATAATGAACTTATGCCGTTGATCACCGTCCTATACCTTGCGAATTGTTCTCCCTCTTCGTTGTGAGCAAACCGGCCAGTCACTCCCCCGACGACCCGGTCTTGATAAATACCCTGATCTGCATGGATCAGGGTTTTTTTTGACCTGCGCTTTGCCCGATTTGCCCGCACCCTTTTCCAGCCCCTGCCACCCCCCGCGCGTAACGTATGCGCGCGTAACGTATTGATCCTTGCATCCGATCTGTTCACAATGCCGACCTTTGCAGCCCTGAAGGGCAGAATGCCCTCACAGGGGCGACCATCTCCCCATCGACAGGTTCCGGTTATCTCACCATGAGGCTCCCGTGCGTCAGCTAATATTCCTTGTCCTTTGTTGCCTGGCCAGCGCCAGCGCAATCGCCCAGCCGCCAGCAGGCAGTGGCGAAATGCTGCTCCTGCCCGCCCCCCCGGAGACAGGCTGGACTACGCGCAGCGCCAGCCTCGCCAATGAGGAAATCGCCGAATGGATGAAGCCCGAAACCGGCGATGTGGCCGCTGCACGCATCCTCCGCGACAAGGGCCAGTACCCCGCCTCACGCTACAAGGAAACAACCGATAGCCAGGCAAAATCCACCTGCCGATCCTATGGCAGCAGGGATCTTGGCTCAAACATGGTCAATGGCTATCAACACGGCATGTGGATCGCCGAGTGCGTTCTTGATGTGGATAAATCCATCACTGTATTGCACCTGTTTATCACCGGTCGGGATTACGGCTATTACCTCACCCGCAAATGGCGCGGCACCCCTGCCCGCGAGATGCTTGAACTGTGGGTAAACTACTTCAGCTCCGTCAGTGTCTGTGACACCCGCCAGGAACGCGGATCGCCCTGCCCGGCCCTCTGAGCGCATTGACGGCCCGCCCTGACAGCCCCTGAATGCGATGGCAAGACGCTGGCAAAAGCGCTACCATCGCACCCCTGCCAACCTCGCCCTCAAAGCAAACCCCTCCCTCTCCTTTTATTTGCGGAATCCACGCCATGACTGATGATTACGATGTAAAAATGTCCCCCCTGAGCCAGCGCTTCGAGCAGGATGGCAAGGTAGTCAATATCGAGATTTACGAAGATGGCGAAGGCGGCTGGCTGCTTGAGGTAGTGGATGAGGATAACAACTCCACCATGTGGGAAGACTCCTTCGACAGCGACGACGAAGCCCTTGCAGAAGCCCTGGCGGCCATTGAAGAGCACGGCATTGATACCCTGATCGGCCCGGCCTGATGATTGCCGGTTTTGGCTCCTGTCGGCATGACTGCAGGCAGGGCGTTGTGAAACTATTGCTCGCTGCTGTCATGCTCGCTCTTGTCACCGGCTGCGTCCCTTTTGTACCCTTTATCCAGGCCGTGTGACGGCTGATCCTACAAAGGCATGTAAGAAGCTGTCATAAAATCCTGTTTTGCAACAACTTGAAGCGCAACAGGAAATTTTCCCGTATTTTCCTGTTGCAGCCCACTCCCGTTTCCCCGCCACACACTTTATGCTAGCCTCGATGCAAACAATAAATGCATGAGGAAAGGCGCCATGACTCAGGAAGTAAAACGCAGTTTTTGCCGTATCTGTTCCGGTAATTGTGGTGTGAAAATCACCGTTGAAAATGATCGCCTGGTGGATGTGCGGGGCGACCACGACGACCCCATGACTCTGGGCTATACCTGCATCAAGGGTATCCAGGCAGTCGCCGCTCATTACGCGCCCGACCGGGTGCTACAACCCCTCAAGCGCCAGCCCGACGGCAGCTTTGCCCCCATTGATATCGAGGTGGCGCTGGATGAAATCGCCGCAAAACTCAAGGAGTTGATGCAGACAGACGGCCCAGAGTCCATTGGCGTCTACCGCGGCGGCGGCGCATTCCTCAACAACACCTCCACCAACATCTCCCAGCGTTTTCTGGAAGCCATAGGCTCCCACAAATTCTTTTCCACCATCACCATCGACCAGTCCGCCAAGGTGGTCACTGCCGGTCGCCTCGGTGCGTGGCAGGGTTCCCGTCAGCCCCTCGACACCTGTGATGTCGTGATGATGGTGGGCTCCAATCCCCTGGTGTCCATCTCCGGCTATGTCTTTGATGCGCGCAACCCCAACAAGCGCATGAAAGAGGCCCGCGCCCGGGGCCTGAAAATCATCGTAATCGACCCGCGCCATACCGAAACAGCCAAGAACGCCGATGTCTTCCTCCAGCCCTACCCCGGCGAAGACCCCACCCTGATGGCGAGCCTGCTTCACGTGATCCTCCGCGAAGGCTGGGAAGACAAGGAGTTTTGCCAGCAGTGGGTTGCCGATCTGGACGAATTGCGCGCCGCCGTGGCGCCCTTTACCCCGGAGTACGCCGCTCACCGGGCAGGGGTTGATGCAGAACTGATCGTCAAGGCAGCCTCTCTATTTGCCAATGAATCAAAACGCGGCTTTGCCGTCAGCGGCACCGGCCCCGACATGGCGCCGCGCTCCAACCTGGCCGAGCATCTGCTGGAATGTCTGAATGTGGTATGCGGCCGCTACCTGCGCGAGGGTGAACAGGTCGGCAACCCCGGCGTGTTGCAGGCCCGGGAAGTGCGCAAGGCCCAGGTTTACCCCGCCCAGCGCTGGTGGGAGAGCAGCTACAAAAGCCGCATTGGCGGCTACGGCATGCTGCTGGCCGATATGCCCACCGGGGTGATGGCCGAGGAGATGCTCCAACCCGGCCCCGGACAGGTCAAGGCGTTTATCACCCACGGCTCCAACCTGGTGAACAGCATCCCCGATCAGCTCAAGACCACCAAAGCCCTGCGTTCTCTCGAATTGCTGGTCACCATTGATCCCTACATGAACGAGACGGCCAAACTGTCCCACTACGTCATTCCGCCGCCCATGCTCTATGAACGGCCAGACCTGACCGGCTTCTATGCCGAAACCATGCTGTGTCCTGTGCCTTTTGCGCGCTATACGCCAGCCATCGTCCCGCCGCCGGAAGGATCAAAGCTGGTGGAAGACTGGTATCCCTTCTGGGCATTGGCCAAGCGCCTGGGTGTTACCCTCAACTATGAGGGTGTGCCCCTCGATATGGAGACCCCACCCACCACTGACGAACTGCTGGCCATTATCGCCAGCCACTGCCCGGAACCCTGGGAAACCTTCAAATCCCATGAACTGGGCAAGGTCTATGATGACTACCCGCAATTTGTTGAACCGGCAGACCCGGACGCCACAGGCCGCTTTACCACCATGCCCAGCGACATTGAAGCAGAAATGGCTGAGGTAGCCGCCGAGCCGGTAAGCCCTGACAGTGTTCTCAGCAACGGTGAAGAGTTTGCCTTCCGGCTGTCGGTGCGGCGTATCCGCGAAACCTTCAACTCCATTGGCCGCAATCTCAAGGAAATCCGCAAGAGAATGCCCTACAACTACGCCTATATGAACCCGGAGGATCTCACGGCTATGGGACTGGCAGAGGGTGAAAAGATATCCATCACTTCAGATCTGGCCCGCATTGAAGGGATTATCGAAAGCGACCCCACCGTCCGCCGCGGCGTGATTTCCATGACCCACGGCTTTGGCACCCTGCCGGAAGAAACCGTGTACGAGCGGGATGGCTCCAGCACCAGCATGCTGATCAGCACCGACCGGGATCTGGACCCCATCAACGCCATGCCGAGGATGACGGCTATACCGGTGAATATTGCCCGCTGGGCTTGATTGCTGGTAGTGATGTGTAATCGAATAAAAGGATTGTGACTCTCGTCGTCAGAATGCCAAGAACGTCAGGAAAAGCAGCAACTCCCTGGCGTTCTTGGCGAGAGCACGTCGATTCAAGATGTGAATGCTCTTTTAGCTCCAGGGCTGATCGCTTTCTCGAATAATTTATTCTGGCCAATGTGGGGATTTACAGCTTCCTAACCGCGAGCTATATGGTTGATAGAGGGCATGTCTAGCGCCCGTATTTACGCTCCAAATTGATTGTTAGCATCTGACAGACCATCAAAGTTGTACTGTCAACTTCACACCCAGGCCGTGCAGGACTTTTATAATTGTTTCGTATCGCGGTTTGGCACCAGGGGTCAAAGCTTTGTAGAGGCTCTCGCGCCCCAAACCAGTGCTATTGGCAATCGCGGTCATACCCCGCGCCTTCGCGACATCTGAAACAGCTGCGAGAAAAACATCCGGGTTTTCATCTTCCAGAGCGACTGACAGGTACTCCGCAATCATTTCATCGCTGTCGAGATAATCGGCTGCATCAAATTGTTTAAGACCACTCATTGAGAATATCCTCGTACTAACTTTCCCTTATCTGATCCCGGCTTCTAAATTAGTAGAATGCATCTCTACCACGCTCGAATCTAGGCTCAACATAATTCGGGCCAGTGTAGTGGGACTTACACTCGCGGCAGTTCCAGCAGTCGTTCTTGCCATCCTGTAACCGAATAAGTTTCTGTAATGAGTCGTAACACTTTTGGCAGAAAGGCCCATCCATGACTCCATCATTGTCGAGCCAATAGCTTGGCTTCTTCCAAATTGCCTTATTCTTTAATAGCAACATCTCTTCGAGATGCGCTAATTTTGTCTTGAGCTCTAAGTTCTCTTCTTGCGCGCGCAGAGCGGCCTCCCGAAGCTCAAGAATTTTCTCTTGGACCTCTAGAGTGGCCCCTTTTTTAACTAAGTCCATAATATCAGAGTGTCCAGGAATCATCTTTTTTCCTCAATACTTGCATCAACCGGCTATATCAAACGGAGTCCGCTGCTCTCCAGCCCTCGTGCGTAAGTTCGAAATATTCGCCTTTATATCCTCTATCTACAACCAAACCCTGGTTTAGCAGCTCGTTTAATGCGGATTCCCATTTAGTAAAATCTCTGCGACTGGACTCCCCAAAGGTTTTCTCTCCTGCCTTGATCTGCTGGCCATCGATGTACTCCATTTTTATGATTGTGCCGTGCTCTTCCGACGCAGCAGCTTTCAACAGGGTAGTGGCATCAGCTGAAAGTTGATACGAAGCGCGCAAGCGGTCGACTAACTCCTTAGATTCGACAGCCAGAGCTGGCTCTTCCTGCTTAAGAAGATTCAATAAGTATTCGTTACTGTTAAGGCAGAGTTGGAGCTGCTTTGCTAATTTCTGTCGAAACTCATATGCATCATCAAAGGTTTCTATCAAACCTCGATTCTGCCAAGACTCTCTTATTGCCTTAACTTGTCTGTACTGCTCAATTTCGACACTCTCAAGAGAAACAGGCTTCGAGGAGAAATAGATCATTGCTGGTTTGCCGGAGACCACATGCTCTTCAATTTCCTCGACCGTTCCGCTCTGAGCGTTTCCTGTGGGTGTTCCGAGGCGGGTCCAAAATATGCCTATTAAAAGGTCACAGTCTTTTAGTACGCGCTCATTTATTAGCTGCTGTGGGCGTGCACCTAGTTCTGGAGATGAATGAGAGTCCCATCCCAGAGCCGCAAGCATGACTTTTGATCTTTGAGAATTTATATCATTCCAATCATGAATGACTTCACGCGCGATATTACGCTCCTCGGCCACATCGCCCGGAGATGCAATCATTACGGGTATAACTAATGCTCTATATGCCAACTATGGTCTCCTTACTCGCTAAAAGACTGTTAATTAGGCCATCTGCTTCCTAAGACCCTAATTATTAGAAGGTGGCCTTTTAATTTTTCGCCAGCGTTATCTTTCTCTGCAATGTATTGAAATTTAATAATTTTAAATTTCAATACACAATCATAGAATCAAAAAAAGGCCATGCGCCTGATAATACCTGACTAATCAGGCCATTTTGATAGGGTGTGATGGCTGGCATCAAGGATGGGGTTGCTTCCATGGCACAATCTCCTTTTTAAATCCAATTAAGGCTTTACGACTGTTAGCCGCTATTACCGGCGCACCATCGATTACTACCTCTACAGGAGCAAATATCCCAGAGTGGTTAATGGCAGGCAAGATCTTTCTTAGCTGTGGGGTTCCAAAGTCAAAAGATTTCTGACTTGGCAGGCGGTCAAACGTCATATCGACGCTTCAAGCCAAGCCATTGGTCTGAATGCCACACTCTACTGAACAGCAGTCTTGAGCCAGATGGACAGCCCTCATTAACTATTGAGGGGGCCAACCAAACGCCCAGGGGATTGGGCGCTTAGTGGCAGGAGCGCCTCGCCTCAGACGCCGCCTTTTTCCAGCTCTTCCAGATTGTGGGGAATGCTCACATAGCCGGGCAGATGCTGGCCGCCATCGACGTTGATAACCTCGCCGGTCACAAAGCGCGACATATCCGATGCCAGGAAGGCAACCACAGGGCCGATATCCAGCTCGGGATCACCTGCACGCCCCAGCGGGCAGTTGCGGGTGGCCATTTCCAGAAAGCCGGGTACTTCATCCACCAGCTGGGCAAATACCTGACCGAGGCCAGTGGGGGCAATACAGTTAACGCGGATATTGAAACGTCCCCATTCCACAGCGCCGCTGCGGGTCAGGCCTACCAGGCCCATCTTGGCGATGTTGTAGTCGGTGTGCAGCCAGGCGCCGGTCTGGGCGTCGATGGATGAGAAGTTGATAACACTGCCGCCGCCCCGCGCCTTGAAGTGGGGGAGCGCAGCCTTCATGCCCCACCAGCTGCCGAACAGTGCAACATTGAGGGTGTTCTGGATCATCTCGTCGGTCTTGTGCTCCATCAGGACATTGGGGCCCATGTTGGAGGCGTTGTTGACCAGGATATCCAGCCCGCCGAATTCATCGACAGCGCGCTGGATCATGGCCTCGACCTCGGCCTTGACGCTGACATCGGTGGCGATACCGATGGCTTCAGCACCGATTTCGTCGCGAATCTGTTTGGCTACCGCTTCAGTGGCCTTGCCTTCACGGCCAGTAATCAGCAGTTTTGCGCCATCTTTGGCCAGGCGCCGGGAAATACCATAGCCAAGCCCCTTGGCACCGCCGGTCACAATAGCCACTTTACCTTCAAGCAATCGAGTCATGCTTACTCCTTATTGTGTTTGTTTATTGCGCCGTTGACGGCATTTTGACGGGGAACTCTAGCATAGAATGCCGGGACCGGCGACACGCTGTAAGCCAAGGGAGCTGCGGCCCGAGACGCCCGAAAACTGAAAAACGGCAGATGTATTAAAAATCAGCTGCCTGGCGTTGAATACCCCTTCCCGGTGGCGGTATAGTTGGCCGCTACAACGCAACCCTTCCATAACAATAACGCCCGGAGTCACCATGAGCATCGAAAGTAACAAGCAACTGATCGAAAACTATTTTGCCGCCACCAACCGCGGCGACGAGCAGGAAATCCTCACCTTCCTGGCGGACGATTTTCTCTTTGAATCCATGCTGCAGGCCCCCAAGCAGTTCAATTTCAGCTGGGGTCGCGAGGAGTTCGCGGCGGCGCCCAAGAACATGTCGGCGATGATGCACAAGCCCATCAAGATATGGATCGAAAGCATGATCGGTGAGGGCGACAAGGTCGCGGTGGAAGCCAAATCCTACGGCGAGATGAAAAGCGGCAAGCTCTACGAGAACGTTTACCACTTCCTGTTCACTGTGCGCGACGGCAAGATCACCAACGCCCGCGAGTACAGCTGCAGCTATACCGCCAATGACTGCTTCGGCGGCTTCAGCGACGGCAGCTTCGACTAGTTTTACAGTGGCGCGGCATCCGCCAGGGTGCCGCACCACTGAAAGTGAAGCAGCCACAGGAGCACCACCATGTTGCGCAGCGAACAGCGAATCCTCACCACCCACACCGGCAGCCTGCCCCGCCCCGACGACCTGATCCGCATGATGTTCGCCAAGGAAGAAGGGGTGCCGATTGACAGCTCTGCCCTTGGCGAGCGTATCCGCCAGGCGGTGGCGGATGTGGTGGCACGCCAGATCACCTGCGGCATTGATATCGTCAACGACGGCGAGATGAGCAAGCCCAGCTACGCCACCTATATCAAGGACCGGCTGTCGGGTTTTGGCGGTGAGAGTGTGCCGCTGGTGTACCAGGATGTGGCGGAATTTCCTGCCATGCAGGAGCGCGTCTTTGGCGACCCGGGCCGCAAGCGCCGCAAAACACCGGCCTGCAACGGCCCCATCGCCGTGGTGGATCACCAGGCCGCGCAGCTGGATGTGAAAAACCTGCAGGCTGCTACCGCCGGGCAGCGGGACGCCAGTCACACCTTTATGAGTGCCGCCTCCCCAGGGGTGATCTCACTGTTCTTTGCCAACCTGCACTATCCGGATTTCGAGCGCTATATCTTTGCCATTGCCGACGCCATGCGCGAGGAGTACGAGGCCATCACCAATGCAGGTATGATGGTGCAGATCGACTGCCCCGACCTCGCCATGGGCCGCCATATCCAGTATGCCGATCTCGATCTGAAAGGGTTTCGCAAACGCGCAGAACTGCATGTCGAGGCATTGAACCATGCCCTCGCCAATATCCCCCGGGAGCTGATCCGCATGCACCTGTGCTGGGGTAATTACGAAGGGCCACACCACTGTGATGTGCCACTGTCGGACGTGATCGATATTGCCTTCCAGGTAAAAACCTCCGGCATCGCCTTTGAGGCCGCCAACCCCCGCCACGCCCACGAATACACCGTATTCGACCACATCAAGGTGCCCGACGAGATTGTGCTGATTCCTGGCGTACTGGAATCAAAATCGAATTTTATCGAGCACCCGGAACTGGTGGCCCAGCGCATCGTGCGCATTGCCGAGCGGGTAGGGCGAGAGAAAGTGGTGGCGGGCACTGATTTCGGCTACGGCACCTGGGTGGGTCAGGCAGCGGTGGAGCCGGAGATCGTCTGGGCCAAGTTCGCCGCCATGGCGGAGGGCGCCCGTCTGGCTTCGCAGCAGTTGTGGGGCAAGAGCTGAAGCACGCTACCCATAGCCGAGTTTTATATCCTGCCACTTTGTTGATTTCCGGCCACTGCCGGCACCTCCAGGCCAGCCATCAAGGGCTGGCCAACGCCCTTTCACAGGTTACAATCCCACCCCTGCCTAACCATACCTATTATCAACAGCCATATTGAGGTCAAGCCATGAATTTAGCCGGTAAAGTCGCCATCGTCACAGGATCATCTGCCGGGATCGGCGCCGCCATTGCCAGGAACCTCAGCGAAGCTGGCGCCAAACTGGTACTCACCGCCCGCCGCGAAGACCGCCTGAAGGAAATGCAGGCCTCCCTGCCCAATGAATCCGCCATCCTCGCCGCTGATATCGGCGCACCGGAAGCCGCCGACCAGCTGCTGGCCCTGGCGCAGGAGCGTTTTGGCCGCGCCGATATTCTCGTCAACAACGCCGGTATCCTCTCCACCAACCCCATCGACCTGATTGATATCGAGCTGATGGCGAAGATGATCCAGGTGAATTTCGAAGCGGTGATGCGCCTGTCCTACACCTTTGGCCGCGCGTTCAAGGCCCAGGGAGAAGGCGCCATCATCAATGTGAGCAGCATCGGTGGTTCGCTGACTGTGCCCACCTGGGGCGTGTATTGCGCAGTGAAGGCGGCGGTGGAAACCTTCTCCGAATCCCTGCGCATTGAGCTGGGTTCCAGCGGTGTCAAAGTGGGCATCGTCGCCCCCGGCAGCACCAAGACCGAAATCTTCGAAGTGCAACGCGCCCATGGCGAGAATCCCATCGAGCAGGAAATCGATTATCTGGAAGCCGAGGATATCGCCCGTGCCGTGCGTTTTATGCTGGAGCAGCCAAACCGTGCCAACATTGCGCGCCTGCACCTGTACGCATCGGCAGAGATTGCCTGATCTGCTGTTTTGATTCGCTGCGGGATGGCAGTGGGTTATGGAGGGGAAAAGATTTTTCTCCCATCTGTTGATCGCTCAAACAGGCCGCGCTTCCACCACGCTGTACATGGACGGCGTGGGATCACAGCGGATAACCTCAAACCCTGCGCGCCGGAGCAGTTCAGTGTGTTCTGCCAGGCTGCGCTCGCGTCCCCCTGTGGTCACCATCATGGCAATATCCAGCGCCCAGCCCAGATGAGGAGCGCAGTCGTCAGGCAGCACGGTTTCGATAATCGCTACCCGGCCATTGGGGCGAATCGCGCAGCGAATAGTGCTGAGAATCGCCACGGCATCATCGTCCTGCCAATCGTGCAGGATCAGCTTGAGCAGATACAGATCCCCCTCTGGCACCGCCTTGAAAAAATCGCCGCCCACCGCCGTCAGGCGATCAGCAAACGATGCCTGTTGCCAGGTTTTCCTCCCCGACTCCACCGTATCGGGCAGATCAAACACGATGCCCCTGGCATGCGGATATTGCTCCAGTAATCTGCCCACCAGGCTGGCGTGACTGCCACCGATATCCACCACCTGTTCAAACTGACCAAAATCGTGGTGGCTCAGCACCGCCTGCTCGGTGGCGCGGGTGGTGGCGGTCATGGCAGTGGCGAAGATATCGCGGCGCTCGGGGTTGCGGTCGAGGTATTGCAGCCAGTCCATGCCGTGCTGGATATCGAAGGCGGAACCGCCACTGCGGACAGCTTCCTCCAGCGATGACCAGGCGAGGAAATTCTGCCCGCCCAGCGAGGTATCAATCAGCTGCGCGATGCCCGAGGGGTGGTCGCTGCGCAGCATGCGCGAGTACTCCGTCGGCCCGTAGCGGCCATCCTCCAGTCTCTCGAAGATTCCCGCGCTGCTGAGGGCATTGAGAATACGGCGCAGGTGACTGGCGTCCACCGCCATCTCGGCGGCCAAAGTGTCGGCATTTTGCGGGTTTTCCTCCAGCCGTTCGGGCAGTTTGAGACGCACGGTCAGCCACAGGGTGGGGCCGAGCCAGAAGCCCATGATGGTATTCATGAAAAACGCGGCGGGGTCTGCGGAATAGCGGCTGTTCATGGATTGCGATCCCTTTTTGTCTTTTATTTATTGTCACCAGATCAGCCTGCGGCTGATCATGCGGATCTGGCTTTGGTTGTACGCACGGCGAATTGCAGCTGGTGGGTGATCGAACTATTATCAGGGCAGGCCTGTAAACAGTATTTATCTGACACTTCCCGCTACATCCAATTGGCAACTTGTTTGTAGCATCATTTGTCGGCAAATACCACTTTGCGCCGGTCTTTTCCTAATCATAAGCGTGACTTACACAGGAGTAGTTTTATGACCTGGCTTTCTGTCAACACCCAAGCCACCGGTGGTGCGGCACCCGCCACCGATCTTGATGCCCTGCTGGCGCTGAACAGCGAGGCAGGAAAAACCCTGATGGATTTCATCGCCATTGCCCAGCAGGTCAATGAGCCAGCGCTGCTGGATTTGTGCCGCTTGCGCATGGCGCAGCTGTTCAACTGCAAGGCCGTGCTCGACAATGCGGACGAAGCATCCGTGGCGCGGCTCACCAACTGGCACAAATCCCCGGATGTTTCCAAGGCGGAGTGTGCGGCACTGGATTTTACCGAGCTGTTCATCGTCGCGCCCTCGCACATCAGCCCCGCGCAGCGCGCCAACCTCGCCGCAGCACTGGGCGTGGATGAGCCGTCCACCTTTGTCTACGGACTTTATATCAACGAGGCCATGCTGCGCTTTCTCACTTTTCTCGATGTGGATACCCCCTACCCTCGTCCGCCGGGTGATACCGTGGCCGTGGGAGAAAAGTCCGACCGCAAGTTCATCGAATGGGTGGACGGCGAGTCGTCCCGCACAGACCCGTCACTGCTGGCCGCCTATTACGCCTTCAATCGCGCCACCTGCTCGCTGCACGGGATCGATGAATTGACCGATGAAATCGTGCGCCTGCGCAGCGCCGAATACCACGACTGCAAGTTCTGCCAGAGTGTGCGGCGCATTGTCGACAAGCCCGATGAAGCCGACGACCTCATGCCCGAAGTCCGCGACTACCACGCCAGCGGGGTGCTCACGCCTCGGCAGAAAACAGCGCTGGAGGTTCTCGACGCCTTCCTTGTCGAGCCCGCCAACCTGCACGCAGAGCTGAAAGCCCGTATCGAGCAGCATTTCACACCGGCGCAACTGGTGGAACTGCTGATGAAAGAGATGTTCTGGATGTCCAACAAGCCGATGATTTCCCTCGGCACCGATCCCGGCGCGGTTTCCTCATCGGCATTGACCCCCTTTGAGTACGATGCCGAAGGCAATTTTGTACTGCTGACCACTTGACCACCCTCAGCAACAGATAACAAGGAAAAATCAAATGACAACAAGAGTGGTTTTACTGGGGCTGAATGCCCTGATGTATATTGCTTTTGGCCTGGGTTTTATCTTTGCGCCGACAACAGTCACACCGATGCTTCTTGGTGTTGCCGCGCCCGCTGGCGATTTACTGGTGGATATGCGCGCCACCTACGGCGGCTTGTCCCTGGCGATAGGGCTGTTTATGGCGTACTGCCTTTATCGCCGGGAACATCTTTACCAGGGTTTGCTGGTGTCTTTTCTTGTCTACATCGCACTGCTTGCCGCCCGCGGCATTGCTATTGCTGCGGAAGCGAACGTTGGGCAGCCCATGTACCAGTCACTGATTCTCGAACTGGTATTGGCGGTGCTTTTTGGCTGGTTATTTTTTAGCGGAAAAAGACCGTGACCAACCCCGTTTTCAACCCGGGTTAATTGCCTGCGGGAGAATGGCAAAGCTGTTGCCGTACCAGCAGCCAGTAATCATTCATCAACTCCCCCAGGGCGCTGACAAGCGGGTTTTGCGAGGCCGTGTTTTGCGAGCGCGTGCCCTGCAATGCCTGCCTGTCCAAATCGGCACAGCCCAGGGCAGCGTACTCCCAATCGATAATCGAGATACCGCTGTCATTTTCGATGATATTGGCCGGCGTCAGATCGTGGTGGGTCAAGCGCGGCTGCCAGCTGTCGCGCTGCCAGGCGGCAATGGGTTCGCGCCAGCGCTGCAGTTTGTCGCGAAGTTCCGTCGGGAGGGCTATACCGCTCTCCTCAAGCTGCTGGTGGTAGTGATCGAGATGGGCGAGATAATCAAAGGCGGGCAGTGACACGGATAAACTGCTGTAGCGATCAACCAGTGCCAGCAATCGCTGTTGTGATGACGGGTTGTCAAAATCCGTTTGGCACCATACCCGGCCCTCAATATAGCCGCACACCATAAACCCGGCAGCGGGATCGTTGTACCACAGCTCGGGCGCAATACCTGCGGCTACCACAGCAAGCAAAATCCTGTGCTCCCGCTGGCGATCAATCCCCAGCAGGTGATCGTGCCGACAGTTGAGCCTCAGCACTGCTGGTCCGCAATCCGTCTCCAGCCGCCAGCTGTGATTGGTTTTGCCGCCTGGCATTTCCTTTACAACCAGCGGTCTCGATGCCGGAGCTGGCGACCAGTGACGCCAGCTGCCCAGAGCCGCCTCCAGCCGCTGTGCTGATGGCGGGATCTCAGGCAACGGCCAGGTCGCCTTGTCGTTCATGGGCGCGCCATTTGAAATAGCCAAAAATCACAATCACCACATAAGCGGCAAACAGCAGGCTACTGAGGTGAAGCCCGCGGTCGAAGTACATGAAAACGCAGGTGGTATCGATCACGATCCAGTACAGCCAGTTTTCCAGAATTTTTTTCGCCACCATCCAGGTGGTGATAACACTGGCCCAGGTAGTGAATGAATCCACATAAGGCCATTCGGCGCTGGTGCCATTTTTAAGAAAATAGCCTGAGATAAGGCTCACCAGCACAATGCCGCCGATAGTGAAAAGATGATGCTTCAGGCCCCAGCGCCTTATAGTAACGCCTTCGTGCTGCTCGCCACCGCGCCGCCACTGCCACCAGCCGTACACCGCCATGCCCATGTAATAGACATTGAGCAGCGACTCCATCAGCAGGCTGACATTCCACAGCAACACCGTGTAGATGGCGGTGCTGACAAAGGCGCAATACCAGCACCAGATGCTTTCGCGCATGGCCAGCAACAGATAGGCGATGGCGAGCACCACCGCCACCGCCTCCCAGGGCGAGAGCGCGGCAATCGACCTGGCAATGCCTTCCAGCAGGCCGTTCAATCAGATCGCCTCGTAGCCGGGCAGGAACTTGGCGACAAACACACCCTTGCCGTGGGTGTCATGACTCCAGCGCATCATATCGCCGAGGGTTTTCAACACCTGCTCGTATTCGCCGGTGAGTACGGTGCAGGTGGGAAAGGTCTGGAACTTTACCGTGGCGGTTTCCTGCAAGCGCTCGAGGAAAGCGACAATCACCGGCAAATAGTCATCCTGTAGCGGGTAGAGGGTAATTTCAGCACTCAACATCATGGTAGTAGCTCCTAATGTAGTGACGCCTAGAAGTTGTAGGTGGCGGTCAGACCAAAGGTGCGCGGGTCGCCCAGCTGGATATAGGCCTGGTCATCCTCGTAAAAATCCCGCGGGTCATTGGCAAAGTAAAAGCCGCGCACGGCGTAATCCTTGTCAGTGAGATTGCGTCCCCAGAGTTTGAAATGCAGGTTATTGATGGTGTAACCCAGGCTGGCATGGAGCAGATTGTACGCCGAGGATTGCTGATCGTGGCTGTCGGAAAAATAAAAGCTGTCGCGGCCTTCGACATCAACGCGCGCACTCAGGTTGTCGAGGATCGCCCACTGCGCAGCCATGCTGTACTGGTAACTCGGGGCGTGGCCCTGCTCGCGACCGCTCTTGTCCACCAACACATCGTTATCGAGGATAAAAAAGTCTTCGATTTCGGTGTCGAGATAACCGATGCTGGCAAACAGCTCCAGACGCTCTGTCAGCATCCATTGGGTTTCTATTTCAATGCCACGGTTTTTACCGGCAGAGCCGTTGTCGATATAGCCGACAAATAGCGGGCCTTCGTTATACCAGCCACGTAATTGGACATCGTCGCGCTCCATATAAAACGCAGCGGCGCGCACTTGCCAGCGACCTGCCAGGTAACTGCCCTTGTAACCGATTTCCATATTGTTGGCGGTCTCGGTTTCGAATTCGAGACGATCATTGAGGAAGGCAATAATGCTGTCATCGAAATTGTTTTTTTGCGCCTGGCCAAGCGCCTCGCCGTTGACGCCGCCCGCCTTGAACCCTCGCGAAACCAGGCCGTACAGCACGGTGGCATCGTCAAGCTGGTATTCCAGGCTCACTTCGCCGCCCCAGAGTGTTTCAGACGGTGTGGCGTTAACGGCGCGATTGTCGCGGTATTTGCCGTCAAATTCCTCGACTCTGCCACCGACAGTCAGGGTAAGCCTGTCGCTGAGGGGCGCGGCAATTTCGCCATAAACCGCGATATGACGGGTATCGTAGTGGCTGTCAAACCGGCTTTGTTCATAAAGATCCCAATCGAAAAAATCGCGCTTCAGATCTTCTTGCTTGTCGTAGTAGTAGACGCCGGCGACCCAGTCCAACGTGTCGAATAGCTTACCGGCTTCTTTGGACACCAGACGCATATCAAGCTGCACTGCCTCGCGGCTGCGCAAATATTTATCGGCACTGGCATACCACCAGTCAAAACCCCACAAATCACTGTCGCAGGCGAGGCCATCGCAGATCGCCGTGTTGGTCCAGTCCTCGTCATAGCTGTATTCCATATTGGAATGTTCGAAGGCGAGAGTGGAGGTGACAGAAAAAAGATCGCTGCCGTTCCAGTTTCCCGTAATACCCAGGGCCAGGGTTTCCTGGGTGTCGCGTCCCGGCTCGTCTGACAGGGTTTTGCGGTTATTATCGAGGGAAAAATTATCGTAGCCGTTGTCGACATCCACATAAAACAGTGTGGTATCGACACTGAAATCGTCACTGGCCAGCCAGCGCACTTTGCCCCGCGCTGTCAGTTCATCGCGCTCGGCGCTATCGTCGCGACCGAGAAACTCGTTGTCGATAAAACCGTCGCTGCCGTAGTGCTGCAGCGCCAGACGGCCGAGCAGATTATCGGTCAGCGCGCCGTTGACCACCGCGCCCACTTCACGCCCGTCGTAATTGCTGACTCCGCCACTCACCAGACCTTCAAAATCTGCCGTGGGTACCTTCGATACAATATTGACCATGCCCGCCAAACCGTAGGCGCCAAAACGGGTGCCCTGCGGGCCGCGCAATACTTCCACCTGTTCCACATCAAAGAGGGTGCTGGCATTGCCCACTCCGCTGAAATTGATGTTGTCGATGGTCAGACCCACCGAGGGATTGATAGGGTCAACAAACTGGCTGCGCTCGCCGATACCGCGAATCTGCAAATAACGTCCGCGCGATGCACCGGCAGCAAAATTCACGTTGGGGGCGAGGTTGAGCACTTCATCCAGGTGCTGGGCGGCGCGGGCTGAAATGGCGCTGGCATCGACCACAGTGATGCTGGATGGATAGAGCGCAGCGGGCGCCTGGCGAAAATCCGCAGTGACACGGATTTCTTCAATGGCGGCGCCTCCATTAATGGCTGCGCCATGAGCCAGGGTAGCGGCACACAGCAATGGCGCCAGAGAAAGGGCTAGGAATTTTTGACTGAACGGGGTTTGACGGGAAATCATGGTGAGCCTCCGAAACTGACAGGTCAGGGAGACCCGGTATGCGCGCTTGGAAGGCTGTAGCAGAGGAGCACCTATCCCTACGCCGGCACTAACCGGATCAGGTTCAAAGGGTTCATCCTGGCGGACATCTCAGGCCGGTTACGGCCACCCCTAAGGTTTTGTCGTTTTCAACGACGGCGGCATTGTAGCGGAGGGGGTTGGGGTGGACAAGGCGCTTTTTGTTTCACGTTTCACGTAAAAGCAATCAATCGTGATTTTCGCAGTATCCCTTTTTCGCCCACGTGTTACGTGACACTCACATCAAATAATCCGGGAAAACTTCTGCTGTGCCTGCGCCCCCTTGCCCAGCCAGGCATCAAACACCATGCAAATTCTGCGGATCAGCAAACGGCCTTTGGCGGTAACGTGAATATGCTGTGGTTCAATAACCACCAGCCCGTCATTTTCCATGCTGCGCAACTGCGCAATTTCCGGGGCAAAATAATCGTTGAATATAATATTGAAACGCTTTTCAACCGGACTGAAATCCAGTGAAAAATGGCAGATCAGCCCTTCGATGACCCTGGCTCGCAGCAGATCATCGCTGTTGAGGACCAGACCGCGGGCAACCGGTATGCGGCCACTGTCGATGGCAGCATTGTAGTCGGCGATGTCCTTGTGATTTTGCCAGAAGGTATCGCCAATGGCACTGATGGCGGAAACGCCAAAGGACGCCAGATCGCAATCGCCATGGGTAGCATAGCCCTGGAAATTGCGCTGCAGGCGCCCTTCCCTCTGGGCGCGGGCGAGTTCATCCCCCGGTTTGGCAAAATGATCCATACCGATAAACACGTAGCCCGCTGCCAGCAGCTTGTCGGTGCTGCGGTGGATGATGGTGAGTTTTTCTTCCGCGCCGGGCATCTGCGCTGCATCCATCTGCCTCTGGGTTTTAAAAAGGTTGGGCATATGGGCGTAATTGAACATAGACAGGCGATCGGGCGAGAGTTCGAGCACGGCATCCAGAGTGCGCTCGAAACTGTGCCAGCTTTGCTGCGGCAGGCCATAGATGAGGTCCATGCTGATGGAATGGAACCCCTGCTGCCTGGCCGCCGTCACCAGGGCCCGGACTTCATCCGCGCTGTTGAAGCGATTGACCGCTGCCTGCACAGCCGTGTCAAAATCCTGTACCCCCATGCTCAGGCGGTTGAATCCCAGCTCTCGCAAACAGGCAATACTTTCCACCGTGGTATCGCCGGGATGGATCTCGATGGCGTACTCGCCGCTGTCATCATTGCGCAGGTTGAAGTGGCGGCGAATGGAAGTCATCAGAGTGCGCTTTTCATCATCACTGATATAGGTGGGAGTGCCGCCACCCCAGTGCAGCTGGTTGACCGGCCGCGAGGTGTCGAGCAGATCAGCCATCAGCGCCATCTCGCGGTCCAGCCGCTCAAGATAGGGGCCCGCGACCCGCCGATTGGCGGTGATAATCCGGTTGCAGGCGCAGTAGTAACAAACGCGGCTGCAAAAGGGGATATGAAAATACAGCGATAGCGGATTGCCGCGGTCATTGCTGACAGCAACGGCGCAGCGCAGCTCATCCTCGCCAAACCCCGGGTGAAACTGGGGGGCGGTGGGATAGGAGGTGTAGCGCGGCCCGGAAAGATCGTAGCGGGCAATCAGTTCCTGATCCCAGCTGGCCTGGCCCTGTTGCTGTACTGAGACACCCTGCATAACCTTTATCCGCCCTGTTTACTGTCGATCAAGAGCATCCATGCTATGCCACCCGGGTCGGCGTTACCTTGATGTTTATCAAGACAATTCTTTATTGCCCTCACGCCATACCGGGCCGGACCCGTCTGGTTATTCCTTGTCCACAGCGCTATACTTTCGCCCTCTTGAATTTGCGCCCCTTATTTCCAATCCATCCCTCATAAACGGAAGGCCCCCATGAGCTACAGCACTATCCCAGCGGGCAATGACCTGCCAAACGACATCAATGTGATCATTGAGATCCCCGCCAACCACGATCCCATCAAATACGAGATCGACAAGGAGCACGACGCCATTTTCGTCGACCGCTTTGTGGCCACGCCGATGTTCTACCCTGCCAACTACGGCTTTATCCCCGGCACCCTGTCAGAAGATGGCGACCCGCTGGATGTGCTGGTGATCTCCCCCTACCCCGTGATGCCCGGCTCCGTGATCCGCAGCCGTCCCATCGGCATTCTCAACATGACCGACGAATCCGGCAGCGATGCCAAGCTGATTGCCGTGCCCCACAAGAAACTTTCCAGCCAGTACAACCACATTCAGGACATCGGCGATGTGCCCGAGCTCCTGCTGCGCCAGATCGCCCACTACTTCGAGAACTACAAGGATCTGGAAGAAGGCAAATGGGTAAAAGTGGAAAACTGGTCCCACGCCGAAGATGCCCGCAAGGAAATCATGGCCTCCCGCGAGCGCTACCTGAAAGAAGGCACCTGATCCCGGATCAGCGCTTCCTGGAAAAGGTAGCAGCATAAAAAAGCCCCGCAATGCGGGGCTTTTTTATGGATGAAGAACGCTCAGCACATTAGAGGCTGGATGCGTTCTCTGCCAGGTAGGAAGCAACCCCGTCAGGGTTGGCTGACATACCTTTATCGCCTGCATTCCAGCCGGCAGGACATACTTCGCCATGCTCTTCGTGGAAATCCAGGGCATCGACCATGCGCAGCATCTCGTCGACGTTGCGACCGAGAGGCAGATCATTGACCACCTGGTGACGTACAACACCCTTGCTGTCGATCAGGAAGGAACCGCGGAACGCGACGCCACCGGCAGATTCAACATCGTAGGCTTGGCAGATTTCATGCTTGATATCGGCAACCAGGCTGTACTGCACCGCGCCGATACCACCGGCAGAAACCGGCGTATTGCGCCAGGCGTTGTGGGTCCACTGGCTGTCGATAGACACGCCAATCACTTCAACACCACGCTTTTTGAACTCTTCGAAGCGATTGTCAAAGGCAATCAATTCGGAAGGGCACACGAAGGTGAAATCCAGCGGATAGAAAAAGATGACGGCTTTTTTACCCTTGATAACCTCAGCGAGGTTGAAGTCGGTCACAACATCACCGTTGCCCAGTACGGCGGCGGCGGTGAAATCTGGCGCTGGCTTACCTACTAAAACACCCATTTTTACACTCCTTTCAGTATTACAGGTTAAAGATTCCAGATTGAACAACAGGCATGATCAGTTTTTCACAATCTGCCGACCCGATACTAAACCATCGACAATGACAAGATTGCGAAAAATGGTTTCGTGATTGGTCTGACAGGGATTGTGAAAAGCTCGATCTACTCGCCAGCGGCTTCATCAATCAATTGCTTGAGCTCACCATTGGCGTGCATTTCGCTAATGATATCCGAACCACCAATCAGTTCACCGCTGATCCACAGCTGGGGAAAAGTCGGCCAGTTGCCGTATTTGGGCAGATTGGCGCGGATATCGGGATTGCTGAGAATGTCGACATAGGCAAAACGCTTGCCGCAACCCATCAGGGCTTCCACCGCACGGGCAGAAAAACCGCACTGGGGCTGATTGGGGTTGCCTTTCATATAGAGAATGACCGGATTGCTTTCGATCTGTTCTTTAATGGTATCCATAATATCCATACTGTCTTTTACCTCGGGATAGTGGCGCGACGAAGGGTTGTGGCTGTATCAATAAGCGGTATTCGAGCTGCAAACAAGCTGCAAATAAATAGTCGAGTACAGTAGTCGGGTATTTTACCTGTTTTTGACCACTTGCGGAACCCGCAGAGGCAGACGCCAGGCCTTTGCAGCCCTGCGCCACAGCATTGCAAAGCAGAAACGATAGCGATACCATCTCGCCCTTTTCCCGCAGGCAGCACCGATCAGGACGACTGCCTGTTTTGCTTTTGGCGGCAATCAACTTTTCACGCCCGGCATTTTACTACTGGAGTCATGGCGCATGGCTACCCAAGCACTGATGAACACCTACGGCACACGCAGCCTGACCATCGCCCGCGGCAAGGGCGCGGTGGTGTGGGACCTGGATGGCAAATCCTACCTGGATGCACTGGCCGGCATCGCCGTGTGCGGACTCGGACACGCCCATCCGGCCGTGACTGCCGCCGTCACCCGCCAGGCGGAAACCCTGGTGCACTGCTCCAATCTCTACAATATTCCCGTCCAGCAACAGCTGGCGGCCAAGTTGTGCCAGCTGTCGGGCATGACCAATGTATTCTTCGGCAACTCCGGCGCCGAAGCCAATGAAGCCGCCATCAAGCTGGCGCGCCTCTACGGCCACAGCCGCAAGATTAAAGTGCCCACCATTATTGTCATGGAGCAGGCCTTTCACGGGCGCACCATGGCGACCCTCACCGCCACCGGCAACCGCAAGGTGCAGGCGGGCTTTGAACCCCTGGTCAGCGGTTTTGTGCGCGCACCCTACAACGATATCGACGCCCTTAAAACGATTGCCCTCAACAACAGTGATGTAGTGGCGATTCTGGTGGAACCCATCCAGGGTGAAGGTGGTGTGGCCATCCCCGACGCCGACTACCTGCGCAATCTGCGCGTCCTGTGCGACCAGCACCAGTGGTTACTGATGCTCGACGAAGTGCAGACCGGCAATGGTCGCACCGGCACTTTTTTCAATTACCAGCACAGTGACATCCTCCCGGATGTAGTGACTACCGCCAAAGGCCTTGCCAATGGTTTTCCCCTCGGCGCCTGCCTTGCCAGCGGCATTGCCGCCACGCTGATGAAGCCCGGCAACCACGGCTCCACCTTTGGCGGCAACCCGGTGGCCTGCGCCGCCGCCCTCGCCACAGTGGACACCATCGTGGCGGAAAACCTGATGGCGCGGGCAGCCAGCCTGGGGGAAACACTGAAATCTGCTTTTGCTGCAGCCTTTGCCGATTACCCACAGGTGAAAGAGATTCGCGGCCAGGGTTTGATGATCGGCATTGAGCTGGATCGCCCCGCCGCGGACCTGGTGCAACTGGCTGCCGATGCCGGCCTGCTTATCAACGTCACTGCCGAGCGCGTGGTGCGATTGCTGCCGCCGCTGACTCTCAGCGATGCAGAGGCGCAGCAGCTGGTCGACACCCTGACAGCGCTGATCACCACTTTCGTCAGCAACTCATAGCATCCAAAACCTGCAAAGGGCCACGACCATGGCTGTAAGACATTTCCTCACCCTCCAGGACCTGACCCCTGCCGAGCTCCACGGGATTATCGCCAGGGCCATTGAACTGAAAGCCCAGCACAGGGCTGGCACCGCGGGCAAGCCCCTGGACGGCAAGGTGCTGGGAATGATCTTCGAGAAGGCGTCGACCCGCACCAGGGTGTCCTTCGAAGCGGGGATGGCGCAACTGGGCGGCAGCGCGATTTTCCTCTCCCCCACTGACACCCAGCTGGGGCGCGGTGAGCCTGTTGAAGATACCGCGCGCGTGCTGTCGCGCATGGTGGATATCGTCATGATCCGCACCTTCGCCCACGACAAGATCGAGCGTTTTGCCGAGCATTCGTCTGTGCCGGTCATCAACGCCCTCACCGACAGTTTCCACCCCTGTCAGTTGCTGGCCGATGTCCAGACCTTTGTCGAGCACCGCGGCGCTATCCAGGGCAAAACCGTGGCCTGGGTGGGGGATGGCAATAACATGGCCAACTCCTACATCAACGCCGCCGCCCAGTTTGATTTTCAGCTGCGCCTCGCCTGCCCCGAGGGTTATGACCCCGATCCGCAGCTGATGGCGCGTTACAGTGACCGCATTCACCTGACCCGCTCCCCGCAGGATGCTGTAGCCGGTGCCCATCTGGTGGTGACAGACACCTGGGCGTCGATGGGTCAGGAAGAGGAAAAGCAGCAGCGACTCAAAGCCTTCGCCGGATACCAGGTCGATCATGCGCTGATGGCGCTGGCCGCCAGCGATGCCATCTTCATGCACTGCCTGCCCGCCTACCGGGGCATGGAAGTCAGTGAGGCCTTGCTGGAGGACACATCCTGTTCCGTGATCTGGGATGAAGCGGAAAACCGTTTGCACGCCCAAAAAGCCCTGATGGAGTTTTTACTGGCCTGAACGGCCATTCTATGGGGGTGGAAGGCAGGCAAGCTGCATTGTTGGCCCGACAGCGATGGTTTAAGCTGTGTTTGATGTCCATTGACAAGCGCCGCAGGGAAATGCGTCATTAATGGACAAGAGTGGGGTAGGGAAAATACCCCGGCGTAGCTCAACCCGAGGGGTCGCCACCATCAAAGCCGCTGAACCGATCAAGCCACAACTGAATGCCGACAGGGTGTGGCTTTGGGTTATACCCGCACTGATTTTTCTGACAGTCCTGGCCATGGGCTTTGTGCTCCAGCAGGTGCTCAACAGGAACTGGCAGCTCGAACAGGAAAGCCAGCTTGACGAGGCGGGCAGCGTGCACGCCATATTGCTCGAGCGCCAGTTGAGCCGCTATACCGTTGCTGCCCACCTGCTGGGCCACAAAATCAGGGAAACCAACGGCGACACTGGCGACTTCGAAGCCTATGCCAACCGTGTCATCGAGGAAATTGGCGGCATCGCCAACCTGCAGCTGGCCCCGAATGGCATCATCACCCATATCCATCCCCTCAAGGGCCATGAAAAGGCCTTGGGCTACGACATCATCTCCAACCAATTCCTCCAGCCTGGCTCCATGAAGGCCATAGAATCCCAGCGTCTGACGGTGATTGGCCCTCTCAACCTCGTACAGGGCGGCACAGGTATACTCGGTCGCTACCCGGTATTTTTGCCGGACGGCGAAGGTGGCGAGAAGTTCTGGGGGCTGGTGTCAGCACTGATCATGCTCGATGATTTCCTGGCCGCCAGCCAGCTCGACTACCTCACCGACCAGGGCTATGTGTACCGATTGTGGCGAATAGCCACGGAAACCGGCCAAAAAGCGGTGTTTGCCGGTGTTGCTGATCAGGAGCTTACACCTCCAGTGGTCACCACCACGGTCAACCTGCCCAATGAGGAATGGTTTCTCGACGTGGCATTCGCCACCCCCATAGGCCACTACCCCGGCTACCTGAGCGGCATCACTGTCACAGCCCTGCTGAGTGTCGTACTGGCCTGGCTGGCCTGGTTTTACCTGCGCCTGCCCGAGCGACTGCGCTCCGAGGTCAAAACCAAAACCCGCCAGCTCGAAACACTCGCCTTTTATGACCAGCTCACCGGCCTGCCCAATCGCAAACTGTTCCTTGACCGCCTGACCCACGCCATTCATCGCCAACAGCGCACCCAGCGGCCCTTTGCCCTGTTCTATATCGATCTCGACGGGTTCAAGCTGATCAATGACAGCCTCGGCCACCAGATCGGCGACCGGCTGCTGGAGGAAGTCGCCAATCGCCTGGCGCTCAACATCCGCAAAAGCGATACCGCCGCACGTATTGGCGGCGATGAATTCACAGTCTTGCTGGTGGATATCCAGCCTCCCACGGACGTCGGACTGCTGGCCAGACACCTGCTCAGCGAGCTGGCCAAACCGGCCAGCATTGACAATCACACCCTGAGCATCACTGTCAGCATTGGCATTACCCTCTGCCCTCACGATGGCAGTGATGCCGACCGGTTGCTCAACAATAGCGATCTGGCCATGTACCGGGCAAAAAATCTGGGCAAGAACAATGCCCAGTTTTTTTCCGAATCACTGCATCAGGAAATAGCCAAGCGCCAGGATCTGGTTGACACCCTTTCGGTAGCGCTGGAACACAACGAGCTGTTCCCGGTCTACCATCCGGTTTTATCCCGCACCACTGGCAAGGTGGTGGCAGTGGAAGCACTGCTGCGCTGGCAGCCCCCCGGCCAGGATCTGGTGCTGCCGGTTGATTTTCTCTCAGCCACCGAAGATTCCGGGCTGATTATCCGACTCGGTGAACACGTTCTGCGCCAGGCTGTTGAAGAAATCCGCCTGGTGAACCAGGGACGCGGCGCGAACCGCATTGGCCTGTCGGTAAATCTCTCGGCGCGGCAGTTCCGCCACCCCGATCTGGGCGACCTCCTGACCAGGGTGCTCAACAGCACTGGTCTCGAACCCTGCCTGTTATCCCTGGAAATTGACGAATCGAACTTTGCCTTTCATAACACAGAAACCGGCAATATCCTCAATCGCCTCAAAAGCTGCGGCATCAACCTGGTGGTTGATCATTTTGTTACCGGCCATGCGCCCCTGCGCCAGCTCAAGGAGCCACCGGTGCGGGCGGTAAAAATTGATTTTTCCCTGATATCAAATATCCATACCAACCAGGATAACTTCACTATTGTCTCAGCCATTATCGCCATGGCGCATAGCATGAAGGTTGACGCCATTGCCCAGGGCGTTGAAACAGTGGCTCAGCTGGAGGCACTCGACAGCATTGGCTGCGAGCTGGTGCAAGGTTTCCTGTTCGGCAAGCCGGTGGCGGCACGGGAGCTGCCGGAGCTGATCCGCCAGATCGAATCCCGCTGGCACAACAACGACCCCACAACCCACAACTCTTAATATTCCCTTAAGCACCCTCCCCTAACCTAGGCCCATGTTGTCTGCACAGACACACAAACGCCAACAGGTTTGCCCGGAGGGCCATGTATGGAATCCCAGCTCAAGAAACTGCCGTCGCCACTGAGTGATGCAAGCTTGCCGTCAAAAGGGCTGCGCCATTCGCTGCAAAGACATTTGATTCCAGGGCCGCTGTTCGAACTGCTCGATTGCCAAAGTAACGCCCGGGCTGCAGCCGAAGGCTTTATCGCCGAACGCTTCAGGCGGCATCACCAGGCTGTGATCAGTGAATTCCTCCCCACGCTGGTAACCCTGCGGCGCAACAGCCAACTCTGTGCCGCTCTGGGACTGCGCCCCGCAGGCGGCAACCGCCTGTTTCTGGAACACTACCTGCTGCATTCGCTGGGCATCCATGCCGAACAGGCCATTGCCACCCTGATCCAGTCGCCGCTATCCCGCACTGGCATTATCGAAATAGGCAACCTGGTAGCTGATCGCAATGGCGCCAGCTCCCTGCTGTTTCTCATCGTATTGGCGGTGGTACAGCGGGCCGGTTACCAGTGGGTCATGTTCACCGGCACGCCTCAGCTGCAGCGGGGAATCCTGAAAATGGGTTTTGCCCTCCAGCCCATCTGCCCGGCAAGCCCGGAGGCGCTGCCCGGGGATCAGCGCCAGTGGGGAAATTACTACAACAACAAACCCCAGGTTGTGGCGGGATTTGTTGCACAAAGCATGGCCATCTGTAACGACAACCCGCAAATGGCCGCCATCCTTGCACTGTTTGAAAATGACATAGCCGCCATGGCGGCGGGCCTCAATGGTCGCGCCGCATGACGCATAACCGCCACCACGACCTGCTTGCACACGCTGTTTACCGCGACGACAGCGTTGTTGCCATCACTCACGGCAAGCAGTTCCTGAGTGTCGCCGACCTGCGCCACAAAAGCGGCCAACTGGCGCTTCAGCTGGTTACTCAAGGCGCGCAGCGGGCGGCATTGCAGGCCCGCAACGGCTGCGACTGGATGATTGCCGATCTCGCCTGCCAGCTGGCAGGTATCCCTCTCCTGCCACTACCCGGGTTTTTCTCTGCCGGGCAGCTGCGCCACGCCATGCTACAGACGGCTGTGGATGTGGTTCTGACCGACAATCCACAGTCGTTGCAGAACCTTGGTATCGAATTCAGCCGCGCCGGCCTGAGCGATTGCACGTCACTTTCTGTCCTGACCCGCTCGCCATCAGCCCCTGAAGCCTTGGCTGAAACAGGTTGTGTGCCAGACGGCACCGGCAAAATCACCTATACCTCCGGCTCCACCGGCGCGCCCAAGGGGGTATGCCTTGGCAACGATCAACTGATTCGCCAGGCCCTGGCGCTGCGGGATGTGGTGGCCCTCACGCGCCCCAGACACCTGTGCCTGCTGCCCCTCAGCGTACTGCTCGAAAACGTGGCCGGGGTTTACACCTGTCTGCTGGCGGGGGGCGAAGTGCGAGTGCCGGACCTGGCCACCATTGGCCTGGGTGGCAGCTCAACGCTCAATATCGGCGCATTGGCCCGCGCGATCGATCAGCACCAGCCCAACAGCCTGATCCTTGTCCCGCAGCTGCTCAGTGCCCTGGTCAGCGCCTGTGAACAGGGCTGGCAACCGCCTGCAAGCCTTCAGTTCATTGCTGTCGGTGGGGCGCGGGTATCCGCCCGTCAGATTCTGCGGGCGCGGGATTATGGCCTGCCCGTTTACGAAGGTTATGGACTGTCGGAGTGCGCCTCGGTGGTGAGCCTTAACACCCCGCAGCGAGATCGACCCGGCTCCGCTGGACAACCGCTGCCTCATCTTGAAGTGCACAGTGACGCTGGCGAGATCACCATCGCCGGCAACCCGTTCCTCGGCTACGTGGGGGAACCTGACAGCTGGCACCAGAGCAAGGTGCGCAGTGGCGATCTCGGCACCCTGGACAGCGCTGGCTTTTTGCACCTCAGTGGCCGCAGCAAGAACCTGCTGATCAGCAGCTTTGGCCGCAACATCAGCCCGGAGTGGGTGGAGAGCGAATTGATGGCCAGCCCGCTGATCTGCGACTGCATTGTGTTCGGTGACGCCCGGCCCTGGCTGACAGCGCTGATCTGCCCGCAACCCGGCATTGACGATAACGCCATCAATCACTGGATCAGCCATTGCAACCAGCAACTGCCGGACTACGCCCGGGTGCAGGCCTGGCAGCGGCTCGCCGAGCCACTCGCCGCAGTACCCGACCTGCTCACAGCCACCGGCAAACCGCGCCGGGCAGAGATTCACCATCACTTTGCCGCAGCCCTGGAAACTCTCTACGAAAAACCTGCCGAGGTCACACTATGACGTTCTATCAACAACTGGTTGAAGCCACCGCCGCCGAGCGCGGCCACCTGCTGGCCGCGCCGATCATTACCAACGCCCTCAACCAGCGCATCAGCCGTGAGGACTACATAGCCTTTCTCACCCAGGCCTATCACCACGTCAGGCACACGGTGCCGCTGCTGATGGCTGCTGGATCGCGTATCGACGGCAACAGGGAATGGTTGCGGGACGCCCTGGCGGAATATATCGAAGAAGAACTCGGCCACCAGGAGTGGATTCTCAACGACATTGCGGTCTGTGGCGGCGACCGCGAACAGGCACGCCTCAGCCAGCCATCTGCAGCCACAGAGCTGATGGTGGCCTATGCGTATGACATGGTGCAGCGGGTCAACCCGCTGGGATTTTTCGGCATGGTGTTTGTGCTCGAAGGCACCAGCACCAGCATCGCCAGCCGCGCCGCCGAGTGCATCGGCCAGCATCTGAAACTGCCGCCCGAGGCCTTCAGCTACCTGAGCTCCCACGGGGCGCTGGATATTTCTCACATGCATTTTTTTGAAGGTCTGATGAACCGTATTGACGATCCCGCCGAGCAGGCGTTGATCATCCACAGCGCAAAAATGTTTTTCCAGCTGTACGGCAATATTTTCCGCAGCCTCGGCCATAACCAACATTCTGTGGCTGCCTGAAGCCGTGCCTGACTTTCCCTCTCGAAGAAACCTCTAGCGGAACACTGCCCATGAACCTCCAGGACAAAACCATACTCATTACCGGCGCCACAGGCGGGATCGGTTGCGCCTTTTCGCAACGCCTGGCGGAACAGGGTGCGCGGCTGATCCTGGTGGGGCGCAATAGCGCGAAACTGGCCCAGGAATCCAGCCTCATCAGCGCAACACTGTCACTGCCCGTTAACCGCCAGCCAGTTCCTGTTGCTGCCGACATCGCCACCGACGAGGGACTGGAAACAGTCGTGCAAGCCTGCAGTGAGCAGGGGGTCGACGTTCTGATCAACAATGCTGGCAGCCAGTTGTTCGGCTTTTACGAGGAGCAATCCCCCGCAGCCATTGCGCATCTTGTGCAGCTCAATCTGGTCGCGCCCATGTTGCTGACCAGCTTGTTACTGCCCCTGCTGCACAGCCGCCCTGAGGCCGCCATTGTCAATATCGGCTCCACCTTTGGCAGCATCGGCCACCCCGCCTTTGTCGCCTATAGCGCCAGCAAGTTCGGTCTGCGTGGATTTTCTGAAGCCCTGCGCCGTGAACTCAGTGGCAGTACCGTGAAGGTCCACTACCTGGCACCTCGCGCCACCCGCACCGCCCTCAATGACGACCAGGTGGTGGCCATGAATGAAGCCCTCGGCAACGCCATGGATGATCCCTTGCTGGTAGCCGACGAACTGGTGCGCCTGCTGGGAGGCAAACGCGGCGGGAACCGTTTTCTGGGTTGTCCGGAAAAGCTCTTTGTCCGCATCAACAGCCTGCTGCCTGGTCTGGTGGACAGGGCCCTGGCGAAACAGCTGGGCACCATTCGCCACTTTGCAGGCAGCGATTCCCGCGACTCGAACAGTGTCCACAACTGCATCACCAATCCCCACACTGCCCACAAGCCATAACTCAGGATATACGCCATGAAAGCCCTTCGTTATTTACAGACACTCACGTTTGCACTGATGCTGGCCAGTGTCGGCGCCCTTGCCGATCTCGACAGCGATATCAGCCACTTGCAAACCCGCTGGGCCGAAATCAATTACCAGCTGAGTGGCAAAACCCGCCTCACCAGCTTTGAACAACTGATCAAGGAGGCGGAGCTGGTCACGACGCAATACCCGCAGAGGGCGGAGAGCTGGATCTGGAGCGGCATTATCAAGTCCACCTATGCCGGCGCCAAAGGCGGACTGGGCGCCCTGAAATATGCCAAGGCATCAAAAATGGATCTGGAGAAAGCCCTGTCCCTCGATGACCAGGCCCTGGCCGGTTCGGCCTATACCAGCCTTGGCACTCTTTACTTCAATGTACCTGGCTGGCCGGTGGGCTTTGGTGACAGCGACAAGGCCGAAGAGCTGCTGAAAAAAGCCCTGGCCATCAATCCCCACGGCATCGACAGCAATTATTTTTACGGGGATTTTCTCTTCAAGGAACGACGTTACGGCGAAGCTGAACGCTACCTGCTCAAAGCCAGTCAGGCATCGACGCGCCCCGGTCGCGCGGTGGCTGATGTCGGGCGGCAAAAAGAAATTGCTGCCGCACTGACCAAGGTGCAGGAAAAGGTGGCCAAAGTGCGGGAAAAGTCCGCAGAATAGGCTGGCAGCCTGTCGGACTTAGGCGTTCGTCACGAGGGAAAGCCCGGTTTGAGGCATTTTTTAGTCTCTTTCGAGGCGAAGAGCCTGCCCCGTGAAACGTATTGGGCATAGTGGTGCTATTTAACGAGAAAGAGGCTAAAAAATGACCAAATCCGGCTTTGCTGTAGTAGAACAGACCTAAGTCCGACAGGCTGCCATGCATATTTTACTGATCGAAGACGATAAAGCCCTCGCCGAGAGCCTTGCCAGGGCGCTCGGCGTAAAAGGCTATGTGGTCAACGCCGTGGAGCGCGGCCAGCACGGCCTCCACGCCCTCAAAACCGATGCGCCGGATATCATCATCCTCGATCTGGGATTGCCGGACATGGACGGTTTTACCGTGTTGAAACGGATGCGCGAAGTGAACAAGGAGCTGCCTGTGTTGCTGCTCACGGCCCGCGACAGTATGGATGCCAAGGTGACAGGCCTCGACGGCGGCGCCGACGATTACCTCACCAAACCCTTTGACATGGCGGAACTGTTTGCCCGCCTGCGAGTGCTGGAGCGGCGCCTGTCCACCACCAAAACCAGTGCAATAACTATCGGACCGGTAGCTTTGGACACGGCCCAGGCCAGTGTTACTTTCAACGGCCAGGCGCTGGAATTGTCGCGCCGCGAATTTATGCTGCTGCGGGTGTTGATGGAAAACGCTGGCAAAGTGCTGACCCGAGCCAGTCTCGAATCGCGCCTCTACAGCTGGGGCGAGGAAGTGGCGAGCAACACCGTGGAGGTGCATGTCCATCACCTGCGCAAAAAACTCGGCAGCGATTTTATTCACACTGTGCGAGGTGTGGGCTACAAGGTAGCTCTTCCTTGAGATCAATCCGCGTCTTCCTGGTGATAGCCACCCTTGCCACCCTGGTACTGGTGGTGTTTGTGGCCGCCGTGCAGGGCTACCGCTCCAGTATGGCCGAGGCCGAAAGCCTGTTCGACAGCCAGCTTCAGGAGTTGGCCCAATTTGCCGTCAATCTGCGCGGCGACCATCCGATCAGCAACGGCCAGCCAATCCATATTGCCTACCAGCTGTGGCAGCCCCAGGCCGATGGCAGCGCCACCTTGCTGGCGCGCAGTTCCAATGCCAGCAGCACAGCGCTGGTGGAGCTCACACCGGGTTTTGGTTACGCCAATTTTGCTGGCTACCGCTGGCGCACCTATGTGCATTTGGTGGAGCAGGACAACCTGATTGCCGTGGCCGCTGCGCGCACAGATGTCCGCTTTCAGTTGGCGGAGAATGTCATTCTCGAAGCCATTCTTCCTGTCGTTATCGGTCTGCCTCTGTCGGGGCTGCTGATCTGGCTGATTGTCGGCAAGGGCCTTGGCCCGCTGCGGGAACTGGCCGCGCGTTTGCGAGAAAAAGAGTACCGCGACCTCAGCCCGGTCACTCTCGCCACCCAGCCGCGCGAACTCGACCAGGTGCTGAACTCGGTAAACGGCCTGCTGACACGCCTCAACGATGCCTTCGAGCGGGAAAAACGCTTTGCCTCCGACGCCGCCCACGAGCTGCGCACGCCTATCAGCGTGCTCAAGTTGCAGCTCCACAATCTGGAACAACAGCATCCCGACCACTCGGAAGAGCTGCGCCAGCTGCATGATGGCATCCAGCGCATGCAACACCTGGTGGAACAGATTCTCGCCCTCTACCGCAGCGCGCCGGAACAGTTCAGCGCCAGTTTCCGCCCGGTCAATCTCCACAACCTGGCGGCAAGCGTGATTGCCGAGATGTACGCCGAATTCGAAACCAGGGGCCAGAGTATTGAATTGCTCGGTGACACCGATGCTGCCAGTGTGACCGTGGAGGGCGATCCCTTTGCCCTGCAAACCCTGCTCGCCAATTTGCTGGCCAATGCCAACAAGTACACCCCGGCGGGCGGACATATTTTGGTGGAGGTAGCCGCTGCAGCAGGCGCGGTGATTGTCCGGGTTGAGGACAACGGCCCGGGCATTGCCGGGCAGGACCGCGAGCGGATTTTCGAGCGCTTCCACCGGGTCAGTGGCGACCGCCACGATTCCGGTCAACCGGGTTGCGGGCTGGGGCTTGCCATCGTCAAGAATATCGCCGAGCTTCACCAGGCACACATTGAAGTCACACACTCGCGCTTCGCCAGCGGCGCGTGTTTTTCCGTGACGTTTCCGGCACTATCAAACTCTTCATCACCGGCATCCCTGCCAAAGCGCGATAACACAGGAAACCTCAGCTGATGAGATGCTTCCCTTTATCACCGTTGCACACACTATTGCTGGCTGCCAGCATCGCTGTTGTGCCTCAAGTGCTGGCCGCGCCGCCACTGGTCAAGATTGAAATCCGCGACCACCTGTTCTACCCCTCCAACGTGAAGATACCCGCCAACACCAAGGTAAAGCTGGTGGTGATCAATCGCGACCCAACGGCGGAAGAGTTCGAAAGCTATGAACTGAACCGGGAAAAAATCATTCCCGGCGGCGCCACCAGTGTGATTTTTATCGGCCCCCTGCCACCTGGGGAATATCCGTTTTTTGGCGAGTTTTTCCCCAGGACGGCCCAGGGCAAGGTGATCGCGGAGTGAGGATGCCATGCTGCTTTCAACCCTGATCATTGTTCTACGGGAAATTCTCGAAGCAGCCCTGGTTATCAGCCTGTTGCTGGTTTTTACGCGCCTGCGTGGCATTGATGCCCGCTGGGTGCTGTATGGCCTTGGCGCAGGTATGGTGGGGGCGGTCATTTATGCCAGCCAGATCGCCCGGGTGTCGGAAATGTTTGAATACACCGGCCAGGAAATAACCAACGCCAGTATGCAGGTGGCCATCTTTATCAGTCTGGCGATCCTGACGGTATTGATTTGCCGTCCGGCGCCTCACCGGACACGACTTGTCAGTATCCTTATGGCATTGGTTGTCGCCCTGGCAGTGGCGCGCGAAGGATTTGAAATCCTGCTTTACCTCTCAGGCCTGATGACCAAACCCGAGCTGGTCACCCCCTTGCTGTTGGGAACAATCCTCGGCACCGGTATCGGTTGCAGCATCGGCGCGCTGTTTTACTACGGCCTGCTCAACTTTTCGCCGCGCAGTGGCCAGACCATTGCCTTGCTGCTGCTGGCGCTGTTTGGCGGCAATATGCTGTCGCAGGCTGCGCAGATGCTGATCCAGGCAGACCTGCTGCCAGCGGGCGCTACCCTTTGGGACAGCTCGCGGATACTGCCCGAGGATTCCCTCGCCGGGCAACTGTTTTATGCCCTGATCGGCTATGAAGCCACCCCCACCCTGATGCAGCTGACGGCTTATCTGGGTGGCTTGGGTTTGCTGCTGGCGCTGGCGTTGCCTGGCATTGCGATACAACGCCGACAAGCGCTGCAACCAGAATGAAACTCACCTCGCACAGGAGCGGGTCCTGAACACTATGCGCAAAACACCACATCCTCTCTTTGCAATCCTTCTGGCCCCATGCCTGTTGCTACCTTTAGCCGTGTCGGCTGACGGCATCGTGGTGGACAAAATCTACCATCCCTATGTGGAACCCCTGGAGCAGGAACTGGAATGGCGCATGGTGTGGCAGGACAGCCAGCCCGGTCGCGATGACCGCGAACAGTTGCAGCGCTTTGCCTATGGCCGCGCCTTTGGCGAGCGCTGGTTTGGCGAGGCCTATATTGTCACCGAGCAGTCAGCCAACAGCAGTCAGGAGGTTGAAGCCGTCGAACTGGAAGTGCTGCACCAGCTCACCGAACAGGGAGAGTACTGGGCCGACTGGGGCATGGTGGTGGAGCTGGAAAAATATATCGGCGCCGATATCTGGGAATTGGGCACCGGCATCCTGGCGGAAAAGGAACTGGGGCAATGGAGTGTGACCGGCAATGTTATGGTCAGCCAGGAATGGGGCAGCGATATCGACGATGAAGTGGAGAGCCGCCTCGGCCTGCAGGCACGCTACCGCTACTCTCCCTTTTTTGAACCAGCGCTGGAATTCCACAGCGGCGAGGACACCCGCGCCCTGGGACCGGCCATGATGGGCAGTATCAAGCTCGGCATCCGCCGCAACCTGCGCTGGGAACTGGGGCTGCTGTTCGGCCTCGACCACGCCAGCCCCGACCAGACGGTCAGGGCCGGTGTCGAGTACGAGTTCTAGTACTGCAACCCGATCAGCAGGAACGCCCGCTGGGATTGGCGTTGAAGTTATCCCGGTTTCCCGCCACATGGGGCATATGGGAGATATAACCGCCATCCACCACCAGCACCTGCCCGGTGACATTGCGGGCATCATCAGATGCCAGGTACGCCACTGCGGCGGCAATATCCCGCGGCTCACCGAGCTCCGGCACCAACGCGTGGGAACCGATCAGCTGCAACTGTTCGGCACTGTTGTTCTCTTTCGCATTGGGGGTGAGGATCAGGCCGGGAGAGACCGTATTGCAGCGAATATTGCGCGAACCGTACTGGGTTGCCACATAGAGTCCGAGGCAGTTGATAGCCGCCTTTGACGCGGCATAGGCCGGGGCGTAAAAATCCCCGCGCAGCGACGCGCCGGAACTAGTGTTGATAATGGAGCCACCGCCGCCCTTGAACATGATCGGCAGCACAGTCTTGATCATCAGCATGGTGCCGCGGGTATTGATATGGAAAGCCCGATCCCACACATCCGGGTCCATGTGCTCGATGGCCATATCGCCCACCATCTGTTCCATATTGGTAATGGCGGCGTTGTTGTGCAAAATATCCACCGTCCCAAAACGCTCCACCACGGCGGCAAAAAATCCGTTGATGCTGTTGATATCGCCAAGGTCGAGGCGCAAAGCCATAGCCTCGCCACCCTGCTCAGCAATCGCCTGTACAACACTCTCGGCACCGGCCAGGTCCGTATCCGCCACCACCACTTTGGCGCCCTCTGCGGCAAGTCGCAGCGCTGTGGCGCCACCGATGGCACCCACTTCGCGGGCGCCGGAGACAATGGCCACTTTTCCTTCCAGTCTTTTCATCATGCTATCCTCTGTGATTATTACTGTCGCAATGTCTGACTCTTAAAACTTCACTCTGCAAAATGCCTGATTATAAAAAACGGAGCACCCTGTGATTAAACTGATGACCCTGATCAAATCCCCGGCCAGCGCGACGGCCGATACCGTGCGTGACTTTTGGCAGCGCGATTTTTTCCCGGCTTTTCACGCCATTCCTACTGTCAATGCCCATCTGGTCAAGGCTGTCCACCACCATGCATTGCCGCTGGAAATCCGCCATGAGGATGGCATTCAAAATGCCCGCTGGGCCGGTGTTGGCACCTATTATTTCGACAGCCGCGTCGCCGCTGAAAAAGTGCTGGCCGACAGTCAGTATCAACAGCTCCTGGGTTCCAATCCGCAGGTCATCAGCGACACCCTCAACCTGCTGGTGGACGAGGTGTGGATTCACAACCGCGACAAATCCCATTTGCCGATCAAGGCCTTTGCCTTTTTCAAGCGCCTGCCCCACCTGTCGCGCCTTGAGGCCCTGCAGTATTATCAGGATGTCCACGCTCCCTACGGCGATTCAGAAGCCATCAACCGCGGCCGCACAGTGCGCTATATCCAGAACCATGTGTTGCTCGACTACCACCACCCCGATCCGCAGCTCGATTTCGACGGCGGCCCGGAAATCTGGTTCAAATCCATGGATATCGCCCTCGACCTGTTTGGCGATCAGAAAGCCATGGAGACCCTGGCGGAGGATGAAGCCCGCTTTGTGATCCGCGGAGATCTGATCCATTTCCTCACTGACGAGGTGGTGATTTTCGACAGTGCCGACGACTAGCCACGGTCTAGTACGGTCACCTTCCTGTCGGTGACAAAGGTTAGCATCTCTTCGGGTTTACTGAATTTCTGCTCGTCGGGACGCACGATGGCCATGTACTGGTCGTTGCCGTAGGCGATAAGCATTTCGTCGATACTGCTGGCTCCCATATCGGCGCACATGGGGAAGAACTGGTAGGGGCCGAGCCATTGAGCCAGCCCTTCACCGGAAATCTTGCGGCCATGCACCTGGGTGTAAAGGGTGAGGCGGTTCCAGGTTTCCGGCGCCTGCTGCGCTACGACAGGATGAACATCATTCCAGTAGCGCTGGGCATCTTCGACCGCCATACCATCCACCACATGGCCTGCCACCGTCATCCTCACGCCGGTCGCAGCGAGCTCATCCGGTTTTTTGGGGCGCACTTCACCGAGGAAAACGGCGCTGGCCTGCTGATCTACCAACGCCTCGAGGCGGGCGTTGGCGGGCGGTTCTGACAGGCTGTCAAGACCCTGCATGGCGCTGTTGTAGTCGTCGTAAAAGAGCTCGACCAAGGCGTCAAAATGGGGTGGGAAAACCTCCTCCAGCGCTGTGCTGGTGAGATCCATGGGCAGGTTGATCATCAGTTTTATCAGTACATCTTTATGCCCTGCCTGGTTGGCAATGGCTGGTGCCCAGACGTCTTTCAGATGGGATACAAATGTTTCGCGATCACTATTTGCCGAGCATTTGAGAAATGCAGTTATTCGCCACATAGGGTTACTCCGGAATTTATTGTTATGGCTTTGTCCCTTTGCCTGGCTTTTCATTCCAGCGCGAGGATTTGGTCAAGGGGAGAAAAACTGTCAGCCCCTGCCCGGGTTATTGTCCGCCATTAAGCCTGTGACTTACAACGCCGCTGGCAACTGGCGGCGGATTTTGTCGAGGCTTTCCTCCACCACATTGACCGCCTTGTCGGTGGTCAGGGCGGCAGTGACCGGGTGCAGCTCCTTGCGCAACATGCCGAGAAATTCAGGCGGGGCAAGAATGTAGAGCCGGATGATCTCGCCCGCCAGGGCATCACTGTTGAGCACTTCGGCTACCTCGCGGGCAAACAGGCCCACCGTATGGCTGTGAACCTCGCGGTTATCATTGAGACTGTGGGCACCACTACCGCCATCGCGACCGCGATCACGCCCCGGGCGGTCACTGGCTATGTCCTGTATCCGCTGGCGGGAAGCCTCGTGAACCCTGTCCGCAATTTCGTGCAGGACACCGCTGTCCTGGTCCTTGGCAAAGTAACGCATACGACTTGAATCACACACAACAATCCTGATTTTCATCATTTGCCTCCACCCGCTGATGACTGGATAAAATGCTTACAACTGTAACCGTGACTTCCGATTGCCCCTGATGTTCAATCTCGACTGAACATCTGTGCTGTTAATTTCCCCCTGCGCGCAAGGCATTCACCAGTGCGTCATCGCGAGAGTAGATATCGGGGCGGAACTCTAGCTCACCGTCCTCATCCACATCCACGGTCCAATAGGCCAGCACAATGGGCACCGGGGTCGGCAGGTTGACATTGCGGGTGCGACCGCTGGCCTTGATCGCCTCGATCTGCAAGCGCTTGTCCTCGCTGACCCCTTCAAAAAGTATAGATGAAAGATCCATGGCCCCCTCGACCCGCACACAGCCGGAACTGGTGGTGCGCTGTTCATTGGCGAACAGCTTGCGGTTCGGGGTGTCGTGCAGATACACGGCAAAGGGGTTGGGGAACCGTATCGCCACCAGCCCAAGCGCATTGTTGGGTCCGGCGTCCTGGCGCAGCCGGATGGCGCCCGGGTTGTTCCAGTTGATGGCATAGGGGTCGAGCTGCCGCCCATCCGGACCCAGCACCCTGATGCGGTTTTTCGCCAGATAGCCGATATCGCGGCGAATTTCCGGCAGCTTGTCCTTGCGATAGATGGTGGGCGGCACCGTCCAGGTGGGATTAAAGGTGAGGTGGGTAATGCGCGATTTGAGCACAGGTGTGGGCCGGGCGCTGGTGCCAACCTGCACCCGGCTGCGCCACAGGGGGGCGTAATCGCGCAGGTAAATGACCTCGGCACCGGCGATATCCACCAGCACGGTGTTGAACTCAATCTCGCGCCACAGCCAGCGCAAACGCTCAAGATTGGCCCTGATCTGGTCATAGCGGAAGGCGCGGGACAGGTTCATCTCCTGCCGGGTTTGCGGACCTACTATGCCATCGGTTTTGAGGCGATGACGGCGCTGGAATTCCCTGACCGCTGCTGAGAGTGTTTCATCGTACTGTTCAGCACTAGCTACTTCAGGACTAGCTACTTCAGGAGCAGCCACTTCAGGAGCAGCCATTTCACGACCAGCCATTTCGCCGCCTGCAGGGCTCAGATAGCCTTCCGCCTCAAGGCGCTGGCGTACCAGCGGCGTCCGGCTATCCTCCATGCCGGGCCGCAGGATTGGCCCCGGCGGCACCTGCGGCCAGCCCACAAAGCGGTATTGATCGCGCCACTGGCCATAGGCCTGGCGCAACTGGTGATAGCGTGCCAAGCCGGGCCGCGCCCGCTGGAATGCCACGCCGATATCGGCAAGACCGGAAGCGGCGAGGCTCTCCAGCTGGGCCAGGGTATCCAGCTGTGCCTGGTGTTCAAGCCCCACCAGGGGCGCAACCTCCGTCAGCGCACCATCCGCGCGCGGCGCGCGCCACAGAGGCTCAAGTGCTTCAGCGTTCAATTTGCCATGACTGAGGTGGTAGAGCGCATTAAGGTAGCCATAGGATGCCTGCAACTCCCTGCACACCAGGGCATCGTGATCAGTGACGGCAATATCCCGCAGCTCACGCAGCTGCATGACACCGTAATCGAGGGGGTCGAGACCGTCCTCCACCAGTCCGTCGATAGCCAGAATCAGGGATTCATAACGCTGGGAATCGAGCCATAGTGGCCTGAAATCATTGTCGGCATACAAACCAGCGACAGTGCGGGCAACAGGATGGTCGTCATCGACGGCGCTGATAACACAAGCGGGGGCTGGGTTGGCCAGTTGCCGCTGCAGGCTGGAGGATGGGTCAGAGGCTACAGTTACAGCACTTGCCGACGATATGCCTGCGGATACGGCGACTGCCAGTAATGTCCACACACCGCACCACAGTGTACAAATTTTATACAACGGTTTTTCTCCGGGCCATTGCCTGCTAGAATCCCCGCATCGAACTGGCACTCAGTGATGAGTAGTCGATCATGGGCAACCGGCGCAGCACACTATTATTCAAAATCTGTCAGCCTGCAGCCCTTCAGAGTCTGGAAGACCGCTAACAACCAACCAGTATTCAAACCTGCTGGACGAGTATTCAAGACTACTGGAAAAGAGGCACAATACCAAATGAACAACACTGCTTGCCGGCGTTTGCTCGCTGTTCTCTCCCTTTGTTTTGCCGCTACCGGCATCGCATTTGCCGCTACCGGCATCGCAGCACCGTCCTCACTCCCTAGCCCATCTACCAAGCATTCCCTCACTGAGCGGCTGGCCCAGCAGGCGCCAACGCTCAGCAAGGCGGTGCTGAAAAAAGCCATTGCCGCCATGGATTGCGCTGTCAGGGGCGGCCAGCCCGGTGCCGAGCGCCTGGCTGTTATCGACTTTTCGCGCCCCTCTTCCGAGCCACGGCTGTGGATTTTCGATCTCGCCAGCAAATCCCTGGTACTGGAGGAACTGGTCGCCCACGGCAGGAACTCCGGCGAAAATTTCGCCACCACCTTCTCCAACCGGGAGGGCAGCCATCAATCCAGTATCGGCCTGTTTCGCTCCCAGGAAAGCTATGTGGGCAGCCACGGCTACTCCCTGCGCATGGATGGCATGGAACCGGGCATAAACGACAACGCCCGCGACCGCGCCATCGTCATCCACGGTGCCGACTATGTTGATCCCGACTGGATCGAGCGCCACGGCAGGATAGGCCGCAGCCACGGCTGCCCCGCCGTGCGCCGGGAAGTCGCCAGCCAGGTGGTGGACACGCTCAAGGATGGGCAGTTCGTTTTCTCGTACTACCCCGACAAGGCCTGGTTGCGCTCCTCCGCCTACCTCAATTGCAAGCCAGGCCAGATCGCCAGACTGAGCGCCCACCACAAGCGCAGCGACGGTTGATTGGCCGTCGCCCCAGCGCGATTTCCCTGCACACTGTTTAGCCTGCACCCGGTGTAGCCTGCAAACCCGTCACCGCTAAGACAAGCCCCATAACCGCAGCCACAGCGCGCCTGGCCATGATTGCTGGCTCTGTGAAGTAGCGGCTGTCAGCATTATCCTGCTGCCTCTTTCGGTAAAAAAATGGCCAGAGAGGGAAATTACCGTTACATTATGTCGGCAGCCTTTCCCCAGACATACCCGGACATAGTGCCGGCAGATAACAACAATCAGGAGCATTCATGTCACTTCCCACTGAAATCCAGCAAGAAATCCACATGCTCGCCCTGTTCGATCCCGCCTCCACCCTGGCGGGCATCAAGGTCCACCACGATGCCGAACCTGCCGCCATTGCTGCCATAGAGCGGCTCCATGCCAAAGGGCTGGTAACACTGCCTGATGGTGGCTACCTGACGACACTGGGCCAGGAAGCAGTTCGCCACCTCGATGGGCTTGTCACCATTTTAACCAGCGATATCGAGGTGCATTCCTGACTTCAACCCGCGGCACAATCAGCGCAGCCCAACCATAGCAGTCATATCCCCACCACAGCGGAGACAAACGCAACAGGAGAAGGACCATGAGCGAAACAAACCAGTTTGATATCAATAAAGTGATCAACGATGCCAAAAGTGTGCTCACCAACCCTGCCGGTTATTACCAGACCATGGCCAAAAGCGGGGGCTTTGTTGAACCCCTGATTTTTATTGCGGTTATGGCAGTAGCCATGGGCGTTATTTCTGCCATTCTCTCGCTGTTCAGTTCCGGCGCTGGGGGTATGCTGGCCTGGGGTTTTGCAGCTATTGTGATACTGCCCATCGGTGCGGTGATCGGGGCCTTTATTGGCGCAGCCATTCTCTTCGTAGTGTGGAAACTGATGGGGTCGGAAGAATCCTACGAAACCGCCTTCCGCTGCCTTGCAGCAGCCACAGCGGTGTATCCCGTGATGGCGATTCTGTCGATCATTCCCTATATCGGCACCATTATCGGCATTGCCTGGCTCAGCTACCTGATGATCGAAGCCAGCGTGAATGTCCATGGCCGCGAACGCAAAACCGCCAATCTGGTATTCGGCATTATTGGCGCGCTGATGATCCTCTCCAATGTCAGCAGCGAATATGCCGCCCGCCAGATGGCTGACCGGATGGAAGACTTTGGCAACAATTTCGAGGAATACCAGAACCTGCCACCGGATGAAGCGGGCAAGAAGTTCGGAGAATTTCTCAAGGGTCTTGAAGAAGGCATGGGCGAGCAGCCACAATAAACGCTGAAACTACCCGCTGCATACCCCCACAAAAAAGGCAGGAATCTTTCCTGCCTTTTTTGTTTGCGGCACCTCGACCAACCTCAAAACAAACGGTTATTTGCTCTGTTTGCGGTACAGCACATCCGCCACCGTGAGTGCGCTGGTGTTGAGAATACCGCGTCCGGATACCGAGGGAATCAGGATATGAGCGGGTTTGTTGAGACCGTAGAGGAAAGGCCCCACCAGCCGCGCATTGGTCAGTGAGCGGATCAGCCCCAGGGCAATGCTGGCCGCATCCATATTGGGCATAACCAGCAGGTTGGCGCGTCCGGTGAGATTGGCATTGCCGTAGATGGTATTGCGCAGGCTCTCGTTGAGGGCCGACAGGGCGTGCATTTCACCGTCCACTTCAATACCGGGCAGATCGGCACGCAGCTGCGCCGCGGCATTTTTCATCTTGATGGCGGAGCAGTCTTCGTAGGTGCCAAAGTTGGAGTGCGACAGCAGCGCTACCTTGGGCTCGATATCGAAACGGTTCTTGACGAAATCAATCGCGTCCTTGGCAATGGCGACGATTTCTTCCTCGCTCGGGTCCACATTGACAAAGGGATCGGCGATAAAGAGCGGCCCATCTTCCAGCAACAGGGCACAAACTGAAGACAGCTGACCGCTGCCACGGCTGAGGCCAATGATAGGGGTGATGTCCTTGAGGTGCTCGTCAAAGCGGCCCACCTTGCCGCAGATCATGCCATCCGCTTCACCCATCGCCACCATGATGGCGGCGAGCACTGTGGCATTGCTGTGTACCGCGCTGCGGGCGGCCTCGACGGAAATGCCGGAACGGCCCACCTGATCGTGGTAATACTGCCAGTACTTGTCATCCTGATCCGCCAGGCGGGCATCGAAGATTTCAATATCCTGACCGGAGCGGATCCGCAGGCCCATCTTCTCAATCTTGCTGTTGATCACATCAGGGCGACCGATCAGCAGTGGCGTGGCGATTTTCTCATCCACCACCGCCTGCATGGCCAGCAGCACATCGTCGTTTTCACCTTCGGCATAGACAATGCGGGCAGGGTTGCGGCGCGCCAGCTCGATAATGGGCTGCATGAACAGACGGCTGCCGCTGACATAGGAGTGCAACCTGGTGCGGTAGGCTTCCAGATCGTGGATGGGGCGGGTAGCAACACCGCTCTCCATGGCCGCTTTAACCACCGCCAGCGGCACCTCCTCGATCAGGCGCGGATCAAAGGGCTTGGGGATCAGGTATTCGCGGCCAAACTTGAGATCCTCGCCGACATAGGCCTGGGCCACGGTTTCGGTAATCTCGCGATGAGCCAGGTCGGCAATGGCGCGCACGCAGGCCTGTTTCATCTCTTCGTTGATGGTGGTGGCGCCACAGTCGAGGGCGCCGCGGAAGATAAAGGGAAAACACAGGACGTTGTTGACCTGGTTGGGGTAGTCGGAACGACCGGTGGCGAGAATGGCGTCGGGGCGCGCAGCCCTGGCCACTTCCGGCATGATTTCCGGTACCGGGTTGGACATGGCGAGGATCAGCGGGTCGCGGGCCATTTTCACAACCATCTCGGCGCTCAGCACATTGGGGCCGGAGAGCCCCAGAAACAGGTCGGCATTATCAATGGCATCGTCCAGGGTGCGGTCGCTGGTGTCTACCGCGTACTGTTCTTTCCAGGGGTTCATGCCCTCGGCGCGGCCCTTGTAGATAACACCGCTGCGGTCGATCATGCGGATATTTGCTTTGCGCAGCCCCATGCTGCACAGCAGGTCGACACAGGCGATACTCGCGGCGCCCGCGCCGGATACCACCAGCTTGATGTCTTCAATGTTCTTGTTGACGATTCGCAGGCCGTTGTAGACCGCCGCCGCAGAGACAATGGCGGTGCCGTGCTGGTCGTCGTGGAAAACCGGGATTTTCATCCGCTCCTTGAGCTTGCGCTCCACCTCAAAACATTCCGGCGCCTTGATGTCTTCGAGGTTGATGCCTCCGAACGTGGGTTCCAGGGAGGCAATTACATCCACCAGCTTGTCCACATCCAGCTCGTCAATTTCAATATCGAACACATCGATATTGGCGAACTTCTTGAACAGCACCGCCTTGCCTTCCATCACCGGCTTGGACGCCAGAGGACCGATATCCCCCAGTCCCAGCACAGCGGTGCCGTTGGTAATTACCGCCACCAGGTTGCCGCGGGCGGTGAGATTTGCCGCTTCCCTCGGATCGGCCGCAATCGCTTCACAGGGGTACGCCACACCGGGAGAGTAGGCCCGCGCCAGATCGCGGGCATTGGCCAGGGGCTTGGTGGGGCGGATCGCCAGTTTGCCGGGCGTGGGATCGGTGTGATAGCGAAGGGCACTCTCTTTGAAGGAGTCATCGGTCATGATCATTATTTCCTGAGTGAAAAGTTTCCTGATTAAAAAGTTTCCTGAGTGAAAAGTTTCCAGAGCGAAAAGCTTTCAGGGCGGATAGATTCCCGAGCCAGATTTCTGGACTTATTGTCGAATGATTGCAGGTAAAAAAGAGGGCTATTCTAGCCCTTAACCAACGGGCAATGCCAATCTCCAGAGGGCATTGCTGCGGGCTTTTGGCTGATTTGCTGCAATAGCGGCAGGCTTTGCTTACACCCAGTGTCAAAGCTGGGTGTGAACGGGCCATGACAAAGCCCATCCTGCTGATCAGGCGCCGGTTTGGGAGAGCTCCAGTTGCTCCAGCTGATCCTGCTGGCCGAACCACTCCTCTTCGAGATCGTCTTTTTGCTGCCGGAGTGTGCCCTGCTCCAGCAACAACGCCTGTAGCCTGTCTCGTTGCTCGGCGCCGTAGATGGCACTGTCCGCCAACTGGACCTCAATGGCGGCAATAGCCGTTTCCACCTTGGCGATTTTGCGCTCAGTGGCTTCCAGGGCTTTTTTCAACGGCGCCAGCTGTTTGCGCAATTCCGCTTCCTGTTGGCGCTGCTGGCGTCGATCCGGGGCTTTTGTCTCCTCCCCCGCTTCACTCACCGCTGGCGCAGCCTGGCGCTCGGCCTTGTCACTGCGCAAGCGGGCCATCAGCCAGCGCCCGTAATCATCGAGATCGCCGTCAAATGCGCTGACCCGGCCATCGCTGACCAGCAGCAGCTGATCCGCGGTGTTGCGCACCAGATGGCGGTCGTGGGATACCAGCACCACAGCCCCTTCAAAGGTTTGCAGGGCAAGGGTGAGGGCGTGGCGCATATCCAGGTCGAGGTGGTTGGTGGGCTCGTCGAGCAGCAACAGGTTGGGCTTTTGCCAGACAATGATGGCCAGCGCGAGGCGGGCCTTTTCGCCACCGGAAAAACGCCCGACCGTAGACAGCGCCATATCGCCGCGAAAATTGAAGCCACCGAGAAAATCGCGGATCTGCTGCTCGGTTGCCGCCGGACTCAGGCGTTGCAGATGCAGAATCGGGCTGGCCGCCATATCCAGGGCTTCGAGCTGATGCTGGCTGAAATAGCCTGTTTTGAGGTGTTCGCCCCGGGTCAGCTCACCCGCCAGCAGCGCCAGCTCGCCCGCCAGGGTCTTGATCAGGGTGGATTTACCGGCGCCGTTGGCGCCCAGCAGGGCCAGGCGCGACCCCGGATGCAGGCTGAGATTGACTGAAGCAAGCACGGGCTTAGCGGCATAGCCCAGCACGCCAAGGTTGATGGACAGCAAGGGATCGCTGAACTTGTCCGGCACCGGAAAACTGAAATCAAAGGGCGAATCAACATGGGCTGGCTCCAGCAGCGCCATGCGCTCCAGCTCTTTGAGGCGGCTCTGGGCCTGGCGCGCCTTGGTGGCCTTGGCGCGGAAGCGGTTAACAAAGCCCTGGATATCGACAATGCGCTGCTGTTGCTTCTCGTAATTGGCCTGCACCTGCATCAGCCGTTCAGCGCGCTGGCGCTCAAAGGCAGAATAGTTGCCTTTGTAGCTGAACAGCTTGTGATGCTCGATATGGAAAATGATCTCACACACACTGTCGATAAAATCCCGGTCGTGGGAAACCAGCACCAGGGTACCGGGATAGCTTTTCAGCCACTCTTCCAGCCACAGGCTGGCGTCCATATCCAGGTGGTTGGTGGGCTCATCGAGCAGCAACAGGTCGGAAGGGCACATCAGCGCCTGGGCCAGATTGAGGCGAATGCGCCAGCCGCCGGAAAAACTGCTCACCGGGCGCAAACACTCCTGAGCGGAAAATCCCAGTCCGTGGATCAGTTTTTCGGCCCGCACCCGGGCTGTGTAGCCTTCCATCTCATCAAGCCGCTGGTGTAACAATGCCAAGGGCTGATGATCGTTGGCAGCTTCAGCGGCGGCGATGGCGGCTTCGACTTCGCGCAGCTCGCGGTCGCCATCGAGCACAAACTCCAGGGCACTGCGTTCCGTAGCCTCCACTTCCTGGGCCATATGGGCGATGCGCCAGCTGCGGGGAATATTCAGGCTGCCCGCCTCAATGGCAAGCTTGCCGAGCAAAGCCTGGAACAGGCTCGACTTGCCGGCCCCATTGCTGCCGATGAGGGCGACTTTCTGGCCGGGATGAATAACCGCACTGGCGTCTTCAAGCAGGGGCTTGGCGCCGCGCTGCAAACTGATATGTTCGAAGGTAATCATGGCGCGGGATTATGCCCTACTTGCCAGCCCTGCGTCCCACCACAGATTCAGGGGGAATAACAGTTCCGCCAACCTTTCACTTGAGGGTGGAAATTTGTCTATAATGCGTTCCGAGCATGCCCTACAAACACGAACAGGAGTCGTTCATGAACAGAGAGCGCCGCAAGGGTCTACCCCCCGTGCCAGGTGAGCTGGAAAAGCTGCTCAACAACATTCAGCTGATCACACTGCGCGAACTGCAGAATTTTGGCTGGACTGTTGAACTGGTCAGGCGACCACTGTTTACCACCCCTATCGCCGTACTGAAAAGTCCAGATGGCAAGAAAATGGCAACTATCGAGGAAGACGGCACCGTCAATTACAATCCCGACATTGTGATTCGCTAGCATTCCTGCCGTTTGCCACTGACACCCCGCACCCCCGGAATTGCCCTCTGCTGGCAATTCCACCCATCGCTGATCACCGCCGGAGCCTGATTCAACCATGTGGTTTGGAAAAATAATTGCCGGTTTAATTGGCCTGATGGTAGCGGGCCCCCTGGGCCTGATTATCGGTGTTATCGTCGGTCATTACTTTGATCGCGGCCTGAGCAATGTCTTTCGTCCCGTATCCGCCCAGCAGCGCCACGAAATCGAGTCGGTATTTTTTCGCACCACCTTCCTGCTGATGGGAAAACTCGCCAAGGCGGATGGCCGTATTTCCGAAGTCGAAGTGGCTCATACCGAGCAGCTGATGGGCCAGATGGGGCTGACTCCTGAGCATCGCCGCGAGGCCATCGCCCTCTTCAAGCAGGGTTCCCTCGACAATTTCTCGGTCGATGACCAATTGCAGCAGTTTCGCACCCATTGTGGACGCTTCCCCAATCTTGCCCGCCAGCTGCTTAATTATCTGCTGTCCCTCGCCCTTGCCGACGGCTCACTCTCGGCCCAGGAAGAAACGGTTCTGCGTCAGATAGCCAGCGGACTGGGCATCTCCAGAAATCTGTTTGACCAGCTGATCCGCATGATTCGCGCCCAGACCCAGTTCAAGGGGTACGGCGAGGGCCAGGGCGGCTACAGTCAGGCCAGACCGAGCAGGGCTGATGAGCTCGCCACCGCTTACGAAGCCCTCGGCGTTGAAGCAGGCGCCAGCGATGCAGCGGTTAAAAAGGCCTACCGCAAGCTGATGAGCGAAAATCACCCGGACAAACTTATGGGTCAGGGCATGCCGGAAGATATGATCAAGCTCGCCACCGAACGCTCGCAGGAAATCCAGACCGCCTATGAGCTGATCCGCAAGCAGCGCGGTATCTAGTGGCTCCCGTAACGGGTTGCTCCCATTCCTTTAAGGCCCGTTTAAGAATCGCCCCCTAACATCGCCGGGAGAAGCAGGAAACCCTGTTTGTGATTGTCGGCGACCACGGCTTTGGCACCGATACCATTGCATCCGCCTTAGTCCTGCATCGTTTTCAAGTGCCCTTGTTGCTGATTGCCCCCGGTATTCAGGAGTCAGTAACAGTAGCAATCAGTTATCGTCACCCTCGGAGTCTTCCAGCTTGACCAGCGGTTTGAGTTCCTTGAAATAGCACTTTCTGCCATCGGGCAGGATAACTTTGGTGGTTTTGTCCAGATCAAAGGGCCCCATGGTCGCAAAACCAAGGGTGTCGGCAGTGCGGATACCCCTGCATGGCATCGAAAAGGTAGCGACCACCTCACCATGACCAAAAGTCTCGATAATCATCGTGCTGTCATCCACCACCCGCCAGCTCTCGATCCTGCTGGAGCCAAAACCGGAGTGAATGACCACATCCTTGGCATCCTTCTCAAACAATGTCACCTGTTCAGCTTCGGCGGTATGCCTTGAATCACTGGTGGCACAGCCAGCAATCAGCAATGGCAACGCCAGACAAAGCGTCAGTTTTTTCATACCTTATACCTCCTCCCGTGCTGTTTCTTGCGGCCGGATAGCTCACAGCTCTTTGACACCCAATTACCGGGATTAATCAATCTGTATTGGTCTGTAGATCCCGGTCGGATTGCAGTCTGTCCAGATCAGAAGCGCCTCGTTGAGAAGTCCTTGCTGACAACTTGACAGACCAAATCCCTGCCAGCCATGATCATTCTGACCAATCACTTATCAATGAAGGCTCCCAATGCTGAATGTTGCGATTCTAGGCGCCACCAACTCCACTGACCGCAGCGCCTGGCAGGCCCAGCAGATGCTGGTTGAAAATCACCACCGGGTTTTCCCCGTATCACCCACCCAGGACACTGTCGGTGGTGTAAAGGCTTATAAATCCCTGCTGGAAATTCCGCAAGCCATTGATGTGGTGACGGTTTATATCGGCCCGGCGCGCTTGGTGGATGTGGTGGAGGATATACGCGCTATCAATCCGGCCCGGGTTATTTTCAATCCGGGGACAGAAGCGCCTGACATCGCCGCCAAACTGCAAGAGGACGGCATCGCCACTGAGGAAGCCTGCACAATGGTGTTGCTAAGAACAGGCCAGTTTGAATAACCAGCCTGACTTGGCGGGCCGGTAAATTCCCAGCCCAAAGAAATGAATCAGGGTGCCCAGCGCATAAAATCCCGTAATTGCTGCTCGCCTACGATGACCCATCCGGGGGCCGGGGCACCATCGCCAGCGGGTTTAAGGTGGGGATGGCGCTCGAGGACATTGTTCAGAATAACTTCCTGCTCGGCTTTGACATCCACAAACAGCACATGGCGGTTATGGCGAATAACCTCTTCAAAACGCTTAAAGCGCCGGTTTTTTTCCTGAAACCCCAGGAATCCGCCTTCCCAGGTGCAGAAACCCAGCACCACAATGGCAAGAAAAACAAAGGGCGTCCAGCCTGTCGCTTCGGCCCATCCCATTGCCAAAGTAATACCCAAGACCAGGGCGGCCCCCAACACACCGATCAACAACCCCCACAAACCACTGCTGATTACGTCAGTTTTCATGAAATCAGTCACCGGATGCAGGTGATGGGCTTCCAGCTCTGACTCGCTGTTGCTGAGCACATGGATCTGGGGTCTTAGAACCCCCTGCGCTTCCAGTTCCTGCTCCACTTTTTCCAGATCATCGAGATTGTCGCTGACAAAATAGTGTCTTTTCATAGGGGAATCTGCCTGTTATCCAGTTTGAAAACATCCAATCCTGAAACAAGCATAGACAAGGGTGACTGTTCCCACAAGAAATGGCCGGGGCCAGGTCGATGGAATTTGACTCCAACCCGGAATACCGCCAAGGTAATTGTGAACAGTGCCGCTGTGTGTCAATAGTGCGTACAATGGCACTGCTCCGGTGCCCAGACTCTTGCGGAAAACCTCGACCATGTCCAACGGCGTTAACCAGATTTTCACCCGGCTGTTATCCCTTTTCCTGCTCGTGACAGCCTTCGGCTTCGGTCAGCCTGTCGCGGCCACGGAAAGCGCAATGGATGATGACTATAACCAGCTTCCGAAAGCACCGGAGGCAGATCACTCCAAACTGTTCAAACCGGATTTCAGACTTTTTGGCCGCAAGGCCAAAAGCAATAATCTGGCTGAAAAACTCATGATCCATGGCAGTATCACTATCCTCGGCCAGACCATTGAACCTGCCAAATTCGCCCGCCTGTCGTGGATGCCTCTGGACACCTTCGAAGGCATAGCCTCACCCACACCGGTGCTGGTACTCAATGGTGCGACACCGGGGCCAACCCTGTGCCTGACTGGCGCGGTGCACGGCGATGAAATCAACGGCATCGAGATAATTCGCAAGGTATTCTTTGGCCTTAAGCCCGAAGACCTGGCGGGGACAGTAATCGGCGTGCCCATCGTCAATCAGCAGGGTTTTCGCCTCTCATCGCGCTATCTGCCGGACCGCCGCGACCTCAACCGCTATTTTCCCGGCGATCCCGGTGGCAGTTCTGCCGCGCGCATAGCCCACAGCTTTTTCCTCGACATCGTTCGCCACTGTGATGCCCTGGTGGACATACATACCGGCTCGTTCCACCGCACCAATATGCCCCAGTTAAGGGCCGACATGCGCGATGACAAGGTAGTCCAGCTGGTACATGGCTTTGGCGGCATCATCGCCCTCCACAATCCTGGCGCCAAGGGCACCCTGCGCAGCGCCGCCGTTGATGCAGGGATTGCATCAGTAACCCTCGAGCTGGGGGAACCGATGCGTATTCAGGAGGATGTTGTACAGGATGGCGTTGAGCGAATTCTGACCCTGATGACCAGCATGGGCATCTATAAACGCTCCTACTACTGGACCAATGTAGAGCCTGTGTACCTGAATTCGCGCTGGGTAAGAAGCGAGCAGGGGGGGCTGTTGCTCAGTCGCGTCAAAATTGGTGAAAAAATAAAACCGGGAGACTTGCTCGGCAAGGTGGTAGACCCCATCAACAATCTCGAATATCCCATGCACTCGCCCTTTGAGGGCAGGGTGATCGGGATGGCGCTTAACCAGGTGGTCATGCCCGGCTATGCGGTTTACCACATCGGCATTCAGGCAACGGAAAAATCCATCGAAATGGCACCCAACTCCCACCGCACCAATGACGGCACACCACTGGAAAATGGCCAGGAAGCAACAAGCAGACCTGATTTGCCGGAATTCGACTAGCCGCCTGTTGGAATACTGGTGATTGCCAGTTGAAAATCAGCGTTAAAAAAACCCCGATTATTCACATAATCGGGGTTTTCCAAATAAATTCGTCAGTCGATTATCAGATCACTCTGACTTCTTCTGCCTGGGGACCTTTCTGACCTTGAGTTACCTTGAACTCAACACGCTGACCTTCCTCCAGTTTTTTGAAGCCATCACCGAGGATAGCGCGGAAGTGAACAAAGACATCTGGACCGTTATCCTGCTGGATGAAACCAAAGCCTTTATCGGAGTTGAACCACTTTACAGTGCCCGTAGTTGTAGACATAACTTAACCTTTCTTGAACAAGATACCCTGACGGGTGTATCACAAATTGCCCTTGCGGACGCCAAGCAGGAAATCCAGGGGTTACTTATGACGGCGTGACGAGGTACTGCAGTGTAAACTTCGACCGATGTACATAAAGCAAACTGTCTTTCTAGCAAGCCCAATATAATCCTTCACTATGAAAAGTCAATCGAGCTGTCGGCTTTTTTAACGGTTTTTTGCAGTCTTTGGTCTTAGTGGCAATAGCGGCTGATCTACCCTTTTTGGCCAGAATTCAGGCCACTCTGTAGAGATTCTGCCCATTCTTGTTGCTCGGCACAGACAAACTCAAGCCTGGGAACGGCACGCCAGTAGCGTCAGGGAAAATGGCAAATTACACTGCTTGCCTGATCGTTTTTAACCATCCATCACCACAAGGGATCTCCATGAGCATTCAAACCCGCATCGTTGAATACAGTGACGGCACCACGCAATTCAAGGGCTACCTGGCCTGGGATGACAGCATCAATGGTCCACGTCCCGGCGTGCTGATTGCGCACACCTGGGCAGGACGCAGCGATCACGAAGGCGAAAAAGCCCGCAAACTGGCGGAACTGGGCTATGTGGGCTTTGCCATCGACATGTACGGCGAGGGAAAGCTCGGGACGGGCGTCGAAGAATGTTCTGCGATGATGCAGCCACTACTGGCTGATCGCGCCACTTTGCAACAGCGTATTAATCTGGCGCTCGATACGGCGCGACAATTACCCGAGGTGGATACACACCGCATCGCCGCCATGGGCTTTTGTTTTGGCGGCCTGTGCGTACTGGATCTGGCGCGCAGCGGTGCTGACCTGCAGGGAGTGGTGAGCTTCCACGGCCTTTTCACTGCGCCGGGCAATACGGAGGGAAATAAAATCAGCGCCAAAGTGCTGTGTCTGCACGGCTACGATGACCCGCTGGTGCCTGCGCAAAGCATTATCGACCTGGGCGATGAATTGACAACAGCCGGTGCCGACTGGCAAATCCACGCCTATGGCGGCACTGTGCATGCTTTCACCCGCCCCGACGCCAACGACCCTGATTTCGGCGCGGTTTACAACCCTTCCGCCGACCGGCGCTCCTGGCAGAGCCTGCTCAATTTTTTAGCGGAAATCTTTGCCTGACAAGGCTGCTTTCTTGCCCACAAAAAAGCCCGCACACTGCCTGTGTCGGGCTTTTTATTGCTAACTTCAACCTCGCAAGGGCGAGGCTTCAGCGCTATTGCGCCAGCCGCTGGGCATCGCAGTAACGCTGCGCTTCGGCAAGATCCAGGGTGCCCTCGTAGATGGCGCGCCCGGTGATGGCACCGAGAATACCCTGGCCCGACACTTCGCACAGGGCCTTGATATCGTCGAGGTTGGTGATGCCACCGGAGGCAATCACGGGGATGCTGCTGGCCTTTGCCATCGCCAGGGTGGCCTCCACATTCACACCCTGCATCATGCCGTCGCGGTCGATATCGGTATAGACAATGGCCGAAACACCGTCAGTTTCAAACTGTTTGGCCAATTCAGTCGCTTTTATCTCGCTGACTTCCGCCCAGCCATCGGTGGCCACCAGGCCATTTTTGGCGTCAAGGCCGACAATAATATGGCCGCGAAAATGGCGGCAGGCTTCAGTCACAAAACTTGGATCTTTCACCGCACTGGTGCCAAGAATAACAAAATTGACGCCGGCCTTCAGGTACGACTCAATGGTGTCCATGGTGCGGATGCCGCCGCCGATCTGGATTGGCAGTTCGGGAAATTCGTGGGCTATGGCACGCACCACATGGCCGTTGACCGGCTCACCGGCGAAGGCGCCATTGAGGTCGACCAGATGCAGTCGCCGCGCCCCGGCCTGAACCCACTGGCGGGCCACATCCACAGGGTTGTCGGAAAACACCGTGGAATCGTCCATGCGCCCCTGGCGCAGGCGCACGCACTCACCATCTTTTAGATCTATGGCTGGAATGATCAGCATTGCTTTACTCCTATTCACCGCGCCAGTTAACAAAGTTCTTCAATAGCTGCAGCCCGGCTGTGTGGCTCTTTTCCGGGTGAAACTGCACGGCAAAGAGATTGCCCGCGGCCAGCGCCGCACTGAATGTCACACCGTAGTGACAGTTGGCCGCAGTGACGGAACTATCCGCATCCACGTAATAACTGTGCACAAAGTAGAAACGCTCGTCCTGGTCAATGCCGCGCCACATGGGGTGATCAATGGTCTGGTGGACCTGATTCCAGCCCATATGGGGGACTTTCAAGCGGGTACCATCCGGCTCGCTCAGGGATTTGCCAAAATGCCTGACCGAACCAGGGAAAACATCCAGGCACTCAACGCCGTCATTTTCCTCGCTGTGGCTCATCAGCGCCTGCATGCCAACGCAGATGGCCAGCACCGGCTTCTGGGTGATGGCTTTTTGCACCACCACATCGAAGCCGCCGCGGCGAATTTCTGCCATGCAGTCGCGCATCGCGCCTACACCGGGGAATACCACCCTGTCCGCTTCGGCAATTTCCTCCGGATTGGAGGTGATGACCACTTCAGCGCGGGGCGCTACATGCTCCAGGCCTTTGGCAACGGAGTGAAGATTTCCCATGCCGTAGTCGATCACGGCAATGCGAATACGAAAATCTGTCATGAAATATCCTGTGAGAGCCTACAGGCTTCCCTTGGTGGACGGCATAACACCAGCCATGCGCGGGTCCGGCTCAGCGGCCATGCGCAGAGCGCGGCCAAACGCCTTGAAAATGGTCTCGATCTGGTGGTGCGCATTGACGCCCCGCAGATTGTCGATATGCAAGGTGACACCGGCATGATTGACGAAACCCTGGAAAAACTCATAGGTCAGCTGCAAATCAAAGGCACCCACGCTGGCGCGGGTAAAATCGACATGCATTTCCAGACCCGGGCGGCCGGAAAAATCCACCACCACTCGCGACAGAGCTTCGTCGAGAGGCACGTAGGCGTGGCCGTAGCGGCGGATACCCTTCTTGTCACCCAGGGCTTTGGCAAAGGCCTGGCCGATGGTGATGCCGATATCCTCGACGGTGTGGTGATCGTCAATATGGTTGTCGCCTTTGGCGTCGATATCGAGATCGATCAGGCCGTGGCGGGCAATCTGGTCGAGCATGTGTTCCAGAAACGGTACACCCGTAGCGAAACGGGCCTTGCCGGTACCGTCCAGATTGAGGCTGACCGTTATCCGGGTTTCGAGGGTATCGCGACTGACTGTCGCCTTGCGTTCCGTCATGGGAACCTCCGCTGGGCAGGGACAAAGCCCTGGTGGCTGGCTACCTGTCTGCTAGTGCACAGGGCTGCCGGGCTGAAAACGCGCCATTATACGGTTAGCGCCCACTCTCTTCCATAAGCAAACCCCAGAGGGTAGACTCGCAGTCCCCTGAGATGAACACCCCCATGCCCCGACAGTTGCTGAAAAAGACGGCCCTGATCTGGCTGCTGACCCTGGTCACCGCAGCCTGGGGCGTCACTGTCGCTGCCCACGAGCACACCGACAGCAGCGATGGGCAGTGTGAAATCTCTCTCCTGCCTCACCTGGGGGATGTCGCTCCCCTCAGTGTTGCTGTTTCCATCCCCCCGCTCACTGCTGGCCACACCCCCTGGCAGAACTATCGCTTCAGCTCTGCTGTTGTCACCCACTACCAAAGCCGCGCCCCGCCCCGCTGATCCTGCTGTTTGTTCCAACACTCTTCTGTTGATCAACAATTCAGGATTGGATTGACCTATGACTATGCAAAAAAAATGGGGCCTGGCGCTGTCCCTTATCACCTGCGCTCACACACACCCGGCTTATGCCGCAGCAACACAGATTGAAGAATTTATCGTCACCGCCTCCCCCCACAGCAAACGACCGGAACAGATCGCCGGTGCAGTGGGCGTTCTCGATGAGCAGCAACTACAGCGGGAAGTCGCCTCTACCCTGGGAGAAACCCTGCGCAACCAGCCCGGCATCAACAGTGGCTCCTTTGGCCCCGGTGTTGGCGTGCCCATTGTTCGCGGACTGAGCGGCAAGCGGGTGGAGATTCTCAGCAACGGTACCGGGGTGGCGGATGTCTCAGACACCAGCCCCGACCACGCCATCGGCAACGAACCACTGCTGGCGGACCGCATCGAAATCCTGCGCGGCCCCGCCACACTGCGCTACGGCCCCGGCGCCATCGGCGGTGTGGTCAATGTCATCGACAACAGTATTCACAGCGAACAGGTCGACGGCATTCACGGCGCCGCAGAAACCCGCCACAGCACCAACAATGATGAGACCGTACTGGTGGGACGCCTGGATGGCGGCAATGGCCCGTTCAACGTCCACCTCAGCGGCGTGCTGCGGGACAGCAATAATGTCGACATACCTGGCTATGCGCGCAGTGACCGGGATGAATCCACCCGCGGCTATATCGCCAATACCGATGCGGAGGCCGACACCTGGACCGTTGGTGCATCCTGGGTAACCGACAACCTCGTGGCAGGAGCCAGCATCAACCGCCTGAACAGCAACTATGGCATCGCCCCTGGCGGGCACAGTCATATTGATGACCACGAAGATCACGCGGACGAGGATCATCATGAAGAAGACGACCACCATGATGACGAGCACGAAGGCGAGCTTCACGACGAGGAGCAAATACTCACCCGCATTGATTTGGAACAGACCACCTATCAGGGCAAAGTCATGCTCCGCGACCTGGAGGGTTTTATCGAACGGGTACAGCTTGATCTCAACCACACTGATTACCAGCACCGCGAGCTGGAAATCGAAGAGGGCGTCACTGCAACCGGCACTCTGTTCGACCTGCAAAGCACTGAAGTCAGGACGGAAATCAGCCACACACCGCTGGCGGGCTGGACCGGCACAGTCGGCATCCAGCACAACCTGCGGGAGTTTGATGCCGAGGGACTGGAGGCCTTCGTGCCGCCATCCGACACCCGTTCACTAGGGCTGTACCTGATCGAGGATCTGGCTATCGGTGGCGGAAATCTGGAGCTGGGGCTGCGCCACGACCAACAGAGTATCGAATCCACAGGCCTCCGCGATATCGACCACAACAGCGTCAACGCCAGTGCCAGCCTGGCGTACCCGCTGGGTGACAACCAGCGTCTCGGCCTGATTCTGTCGCGGACCGAACGCGCCCCTGTGGTGGAAGAACTGCTGTCCAATGGCGAGCATGTGGCCACTCGCAGCTACGAAATCGGCAATCCCGATCTTGATACAGAGTCGGCCTGGAATATTGAACTGTCCTGGGCCTGGGAGAGCGATGCCCTGGATGCGGAGGTGAATATTTATCACCGCCAGTTCGCGGACTTTATTCACGCCATGGACAACGGCAGCCGCTTCAGTCACGACCTGGCCGATGAGGGCTTTTCCGCCGCACAGGCCTGCTCCAGCGACCTGGCAGACTTCGACAATGATCAGGACGAGTTTGAGGACTCGCTGTCGTGCCTGAATTACGCCCAGCAGGACGCCCGCTTCAGCGGTATTGAAGCGGAGATAGCCGTGCCCCTCAGCGACAGTCAATCCCTGCGCCTGTGGGGGGATTATGTGCGCGCCCGTTTTGACAGTGGTGGCGACATTCCCCGCATTCCCCCTGCCCGTCTCGGTATCAGCTGGGATATCGCCACTGGCCCCTGGAGCGCCCAGCTGAGCACCACGCACGCCCTTGCCCAGAACGATCCCGGCGACAACCAGGATTCAACCGCCAGCTACACCCGGCTCGATGCATACCTGCGCTATGGTGTTGGCAGCTGGGCAGTCTTTGTGAAAGGGCTCAATCTCAGCGATGAGGAAATCCGCAACGCCAGCAGTTTCCTGCGGGATATTGCCCCGGAGCCGGGGCGCAGCCTGGTGTTTGGCGCCAACTACACTTTCTAGATCTCGGCCACGGGGCGCGGCTTGAGCCGCGCCCCACTTCATTCCCCCCATCCTTCTCCCTATCCCTTTCCAGTTACTTGTTGAACTGGATATTCACCCTTCCAACCGCTACCCTGAGTGATCCATGACACCCATGCAGGAATAACGCCTTGAATAAAGCAGTCAAAGTCACATTGACCCTGGTGGTAGTGATTATCCTCGCCATTGCCGCACTGCTGGCCTATGTGCTACTGGCCCTTGATCCCAACAGCTACAAGCCGCAACTGGAAAACGCCGCACGGGAGCAGGGTGTGGAATTGCATATTGATGGCGACCTGGGCTGGCGCCTGTTTCCGACTATCGCCATCCAGCTGGGGGAAACCCGTTTTGAAAGTGAAACCCACGGCATCAGGCCTTCCTCCGTGCAGGAGGTCAATCTCGCCGTAGGCTGGCGTGAGCTGCTGCAAAAACGCATCGCCATTAAAGCCTTGGCAATCGACAAGGCCGATATCCATCTCACCAGCAGCGAGCAGGCTGCAACCATCGCCGCTGTGCCCGCCAGTGGCGACCAGCCGGTGTCTACTGACGACAAGTCCTTTTCCCTGGGAGTGGAAAAATTTTCCATCGCCAACAGCACTGTCAGCCTGGAAGAGGATGGCAACACAACCCTGCTCAGCAATATCGACCTCAGCACCAGTGATGTAAGCCTGACAGGGGATGAATTCCCCCTCGCCATCAGCCTCGAATACCGGGCCGACAGCAGCGCCGAACCCATCAGGCTGGATCTCGACGCCAGCCTGAGCCTTGACCAGCAAGCGGGAAAACTGCTGGCCAGCAACACCATCATCAGCGTGGATGGTGCAATGCCGGAAAGCATCAAGCTGAACTTTAGCGCCGCTGTCGACATTGAAAACCAAAGTGGTGAACTCACTGACCTCAGCGCCACTGCTGGCAAAACCACCCTCACAGGCACTGGCGCTTACCGCCACTCATTGCCGCGCTCTCTGCAACTCAACCTCAAGGGAACAGAGATCAACACTGCCGATCTGCTGGTACAGGATGCTGCTGCCGAAAGCGCCGGCGAGGGTGACACCGCCGCTGACAGCGAAGCCACCAACCTGCTTGCCTCTATCTTTGCCCCGCTGGCCATTCTTGAAGGAGGAACAGGCAACATTGATCTGACCATGGACAAAATCATTCACTCGGGCATCGAACTCGACAACATGCGCCTGTCCCTTGATGCCGAGGGCAACAGATTGACCATCAATGAAATTTCCGGCGCCCTCTTTGGTGGCACCGTGAACGCCACTGCGGTTGTCACCAACAGCGCCACTCCGCGGGTGACCTTTAACAAGGAAGTCACCAATATCGATCTGGCATCGGCCTTTGCCCAGTTAGCCGACGATATCGATATTACCGGCACCCTGAACCTCAAGGTTGCTGGTGAGACCCGCGGCGCAGACAGCGATGCCCTGCTCGACAACCTCAAGGCCAGCGGTGACCTGCAGGTGGAAAACCCGGTGCTCGCCACCATCAATATCGAGCAGAAATACTGTGAAATTGCTGCCCTGGTCGAGAACACACCCAAACGCAGCGAGTCCTGGCCCCAGGGCACGCGACTCGATAACCTGGTGAGCCAGTTCCGCATCGAGGATGGAAAGCTCTATCTGGACGACTACAGCACCGCCATCGGCAACCTGAAGATGCGCGGTGACGGTGAAATCCTGATCGACGAGCAAGCCTTCAGTATCGCAGTCATCACCCGCCTCGAGGGCGACAGCACCAGCGCAGAGGGCTGCGCCGTCAAAAGCACCAGGGTGCGGGACAAGGATATTCCCCTGCTGTGCGAAGACAGCTTTGCGACAGCTGGCGCCAGAAGCTGCAAACCTGATCCGGAATTCATGAACGCCCTGCTTCAGAACGAAGTGATCGACAAAATCCGCGAAAAAACCAATCTCGATGAGGAAAAGGTAGAAAAGCTGGAAGGCTTGCTGCGCGGGTTTCTGGGTGGTAAAAAAGATAAATGAGTCGGGACTCAAGCAGTAGATCCAGCGTTGCCAGCCGCCTCCTGCGCTGGTTTGACCAGCATGGCCGCAAGGATCTGCCCTGGCAGAAAAACATCACTCCCTACCGGGTGTGGCTGTCGGAGATCATGCTGCAACAGACCCAGGTCACCACAGTTATCCCCTACTTCGAGCGATTTACCGCCACCTTCTCAACGGTAACTGACCTGGCTGCAGCGCCCATCGACCAGGTGCTACACCTGTGGACCGGCCTCGGCTACTACGCCCGCGCCCGCAACCTGCACAAAACAGCGGCCATTGTTGCCAGTGAATATGGCGGCCAGTTTCCCGACTCCGTTGAAGCACTGAGCCAGCTGCCCGGTATTGGCCCCTCTACCGCCGGAGCCATAGTCAGCATTGCCTTCCGGCAGCGGGCCACCATCCTCGATGGCAACGTCAAACGGGTGCTGGCGCGCCATAACGCAGTGCCCGGCTGGCCGGGCGAAAGCGCCGTTGTCGCCAGGCTGTGGGAGATTGCCGAACACAACACTCCAAAGAGCAGAGTGGCCGATTACACCCAGGCCATCATGGATCTGGGGGCGACCCTGTGCACCAGAAGCAAGCCGCGCTGCGATGAGTGCCCGCTACAGCGAGATTGCGCAGCCTTTGCCCAAGGTAACCCGACGGATTACCCCGGCAAAAAACCCAAAAAAACCATCCCTGTCAAAACCGCCTTTTTCCTGATCATTCGCGATCAACGCGGCAATGTCCTGCTCGAGCAGCGCCCGCCCACCGGTATCTGGGGAGGATTGTGGAGCTTCCCGGAATCAGCTTGCGAGGACGACATCGCGCACCTGTGCCAACGATACGGCCTCAAGGCCGGCAAGGTGACACTGGATACACCCAGGCGCCACACCTTCAGCCACTACCACCTGGATTTCACCCCCGTGCAAGTCAGCGCCAGCGCTACGGGCCGTATCAGCGACGTCAACACCACCTGGATACAGCCTTCAGATCTGAACGGCATTGGTCTGCCCGCCCCGGTGAAGGCCCTGCTGGTTGAGATGGCTGTTTGACACGCCGGCCTGGAGCCACACTCCTGGACCTCAACCAACCGGCGCCCCAAAAACTTGCGATCACAGCACCCGGCTCTTATCCTGTCCGCCCATTCATCCCGCTCGATCATCAGGAAAACCCCATGGCCCGCTCCGTATACTGCCGCAAACTGAAACAGGAACTCCCCGGCCTGGACCAACCGCCATTCCCCGGCCCCAAGGGTGAAGATATTTTCAACCACATCTCCAAACAAGCCTGGCAACAATGGATCGACCACCAGACCATGCTGATCAACGAAAAGCGCCTCAATATGATGGATCTCACCGCCCGCACCTACCTCAACGAGCAGCGCGAGAAGTTTCTGTCCGGCGAAGCCTACGACCAGGCCGAAGGCTATATCCCCCCCAGCGAGTAAAATTCGCCGAATCTGCGCTTTAGGCCACCTTCGCCCTTGACGTTCACAAAGTGAAACGGTTTAATACGCGCCTCTTGCCGGTAGGCAGTCCCGCAAGGGATCACACCTCCAAGCCCAGGTAGCTCAGTCGGTAGAGCAGAGGATTGAAAATCCTCGTGTCGGTGGTTCGATTCCGCCCCTGGGCACCATATCAAAATTGAAATTCTTCTTCCCTGAATATCGATTCGCCCAGTTACTTACTGAGCTGCCCGCCCATCTCAACATTGTGCAATTTCTGCTTCATTCCTCACTCTTTTACCTCGTTTTGAGCACCAAGCTGATTGCTCCATGGGCGGCATCAAACTGCCTTGAGCAGAAGCAGAAACCATTCATCGCCAAAAATAACCGATCAATCTGAAACCCGCCTCAACTCACAGGTGGCGAGTGTTCTTGCCAATATGCTTTGTGCGAATATTCGCCCATAGCATCGACTCAGCTTGAAACCTGATGCGAACACCCCGGCGGAACTGTTCCGCCCTATGTTGAAAATGGCAAAACCGTCGAAAGGCGGTGACGCAAAGCTACCTGTCTACCGGATGCCACATCCCATGATCGAGGAGCCGCCACATGTCACACGGGCACCATTGCGCCTGTTCTTGTTTGTTGCGAGCTCCGCTTTCATCGAATCACTGGTCAACGTGAGACGACAATCAGTCATGAAAGCCTGGAGAATGCCATGAGCGACAAGAACCACACCAAGGAAGCCGATCGTCTCGAAGCCCTGTGCCGCTACCACCTCCTCGATACTCCAGTAGAGGCTGCTTTTGACAGGATCACCTCCCTGGCTGCGCGGTTTTTCTATACACCCGTTGCGCTTATTTCGCTGCTGGATAAAGACCGGGTGTGGCTGAAATCACACCACGGTTTGAAGTTGAATCAATTTCCCTGCTGGCCGGGGCTGTGTGCCTCCTCTACGTTCAGTGATGGCGTTTATGTGGTGGAAGATGCCGTTACTGATCCCCGCACACTGGCAAACCCTCTGGTCAAAGGTGACTTCGGCTTGCGCTTTTACGCTGCGGCCCCGCTGCTGACCCACGATGGCCATCGTCTCGGTGTTCTCAGCCTGATGGACTTCGCACCCCGGCTGTTTGGCGCCGAGGCACGGGAAGTACTGGTGCAACTCGCCGAGCTGGTGATGGACCAGGTTGAGTTGCGCCATGGCAATCCCCGTGCTGCTGGAAATCATTATGTCGAGCCGCAAACTGGCAGGGCCAGGAAGGGCCTGAGCGGGGGATTTCCCTGGGCCCAGCATAGCCCCTTTATGGGGCCAAGGGTTGAGGGTTGATGAGCGGTAACGCACACCCGACCCTCACCGCGCGTCCAGGTGATCTTGTATAGACAGTTTCCTTTTGGCAATCAGGTTCTACACTTGTTGGTGGGATAACCATAACGGCGATGCAAGCCAACCTGAACAGCAAGGAACAATCATGAATACATTGACACTTGAAGGCTGGTGCAAGCAGGCAGGATCAGATGCTCCCCAGCACATCCATTCGATTCATTTCCGCGTAAGTGAGGAGTGCCACCTGCAACTGGAGGCGGCAGAGGAAGAATTACAAAAAAGTCGCCAGACCGAAACCTTTGTCGAACTCGATATGAACACGCTCGAACTGGAAACATCGCCGGATTGCGGCGCATTGGCAGATTGTCGGCTGAGGGTCTACCTCAACCCGCTGGACAGCAGGGGGCATTTCCACCTGGTGGGCCACCGGGCCAGTGATCACAGCCTGGTTTACACCAATGCGGTTATGGTGGATCAACTGGGTTAGGCTTTGTTAACAGCCACGCATCGACCAACCCTGACGTCATAGCTGGCTTGTACCTCTACAGGCCAGGACCTGCTCAACCCCATGAGATGGGCAACCTGGCTTGCATCACTGCCGTTCTTGGCCCCTGCTGCGTCCTGGCTCCCCACCGCTGCGCGTTGCGCCACTTCGCTGCATATCTCGTCCTATGCCGCGAGCCTCTTCCCGCCCAGGACTGCGGCTACTGTTGCCTCCATTCCAACCTGAAGCCACAGAGCCACGAGCTGAATCACTGTTACTTGGCCGCGCAGTACTTCTGGCGGCTCTTTCACTTGCACGAGCCATCTCCTGGCGGTCATTCCGGGGCTGGCGATTCTGTGCCTGAGGTACAGATGAGGGTTGCCGGAATGCGCTTTGCCCCTCCGGGCGAGAAGTGATTGCCCGGGAATTTCGCTCGTTATTGCTGGCAGATTCGGGACGGCCCCTTGCCGGGGAGCCAAACTCTGCGGCGCTGCGCGAACCCAGCGCCTGCCGCCCGGATTCACGGGGGCTGGAGACTCTGGCATCCATACTGCGTTGGCGACTGTCGGCACTGCTGGCAGGCGTCAAGGCCGGTCTCTGCCCAGCTTGCGGTCTTGCACGAAAATCCGGCTGCTCGCTGCGGCGCTGCCCGGACGCACCTGAACGAGTGGATTCAGGTGCTGGAGAACTGCGCGAGAAGCTTTCTGATCGGTTAATGTCACGCTGGGACCTTTCCTGCCTGGCCCTCTCCTCGCGGGGCCTGTTTTCGTATGCCCTGTCTTGCTGCGCCCGATCCTGCTGAAACCCTGCTTGTCTTTGACTGTCTTGGGAGTCGACAGCCCTGCGGCCCGGTTCTTCACGGCGATTGGCGCTGTTGCGCTGCCGGTCACTGCGATCGGATGGTTGGCGATTGAATTCGCGTTGGCCGCGCTCTCTACTGTTGAGCTCTCTACTGTTGAGCTCTCTACTGTTGAGCTCTCTATTGTTGAGCTCTCTGGTGTTGAGATCTCTGCTAGTGAGCTCTCGGCCACTGGATTGCTCACCAGAGATGCGATTGCGGGCGGGATCGCGGCGCTCGTCACGGCGCTGATCAATGTTGTGTCGGTCAGCCTGGTTGACTGAGTCGCGCTGCCATCTGCCACCGTTATTGCTGTCGTTGTGATATCCACCGTCCCGGGAAAAGTCATCGCGCCTCGGGTCACGCTTATCGCGCTGATGTCCGAACCCTTCACGGGAAGCGTTGTAATGGCCGTATTTTTCCCGTGGCGCATGGTGGGTATAAATTACACCCCGGCGATGCCTGGGATCGTGGCTCCAGCGCTGGGCATGGCTGAAGCGCTCACGGTGACCGACACCGGAATAATAGGGTCGGTAGTGATGGCGATCGACAACGACAATATGCCGGTCGTGCCAGTGGAAGGTACTGAAGAAAAATACCGGTGCGACGTGAATGCCATGGCCCCAGTAAAAGCTCAGGCCGGAGTGGTAACCCCGCGGCGGACCCCAGTAAAAGGAGGGATAAACCGGGTGCCACCAGCGATGGTATATCCTCGCTGGCTCGTAATAGGGCACATAGACGATTTGCGGGCTGGCGGGCTCAATGACAATGATGTCCCGGTCGCGATAGGCGCGGGCGTATTGCATATTATTCAGGTGTCCTGCGACATAGGCTTCCTCCCGCAGGCGCTGAATCGAATCGATGACGTCTTCTTCCTGTATCAGGTAGGCATCGCCCAGGCGCTGGGTCCATTGCAGATTGTCATCCATGCGCGCCAGCAACTCGGGAAAGGCAACCAGCGCCTTCACGCTCGGGTCCCAGTTCATATCCTCAACGGCGTCCACCGCCTCGGCCCCGTCCAGACCGGGATTGGCTACTGACCAACGCGATGCCTCCACCACTTCCAGCGGATAGGTGGCAGCCATCAGGATCTGACTCAGCAGCGGATCGGGATAAAGCGCCACCGGCGCCAGCATCTGGTCCAGTTCAGCCGCCGTAAAAATCTCCTCTTCGGCGAAGCTGCGGGGGGACGACACCGCCAGAAACAAGGCCATCAACAAGGGAATCACAGCAAGTCGGTTGTGCACCATGGTTACCACTCCTCGGTGCGGGGTAAAACCCCTTGCACCATATCGATAATGGGCACTCACCACCACGTGGTATCGGTCATGAATGTAGTGTTATAAACGCGCCAGCCCGGTGTTGGTGCACAGCGCCTGCAAAGTTTCATTGCCTTCCTTCCCGCAAGGTGGTTATTTGCTGCAATGGCGATATGGGAAAAGCACTGAAAAGCTTTGACAGCGCGCAGCGCCGAAAATTACGATACAGGCCATGCCTACCCCCATGCTCTCCCATAGCCCTGACCTTCGTCAGGTTGCCCGCCAGTTGCGACGCCGCCGTTGTCGCAAAGCTGCCTGCGCCCACTCCAAATAGATTTTTGAACCCACACAGGCAGCCGCGTTTCCACAGCGACTGCCAATACCACTCTGCCGCTGATGGATTCCCGGGTGCCACAACCACGGAGAAACCCATGCAACCATGCCAGCCCCACAATTTTACGATCCACTGCACTGGTACTACCGGGCGGCAGTCAATGCCCGACTATATCCAGCATAAACAGACTCAGGATGCCCAGCCATGAATCCGCTTTACGATGCCATCATGCCTGTTGCGGTGCGCCCGGATATTGTCTTTACCAGCGGAAGCGGGTCGTGGTTGACGGATAGCCATGGCAGGCAGTACTTGGACTTTGTCCAGGGCTGGGCCGTCAATGGTCTTGGCCACTGTCATCCGGCGATTGTCAGTGCATTGCAGCAGCAGTGCGCAACACTGATCAATCCAAGCCCCGCCTTCTACAATCAGCCCATGCTGGAGCTGGCCAGCCTGCTGACGCAAAACAGTCCCTTTGACCATGTTTTCTTTACCAACAGTGGCGCTGAGGCCAACGAAGGGGCCATCAAACTGGCACGCAAGTGGGGCGCGCTGCAACGCGAAGGCGCCTACAAGATAATCACCTTTGACAACGGCTTCCACGGCCGCACCCTCGCCACCATGTCGGCGTCCGGCAAGGCAGGATGGGAGCAGCTGTTCGAACCCAAGGTACCCGGTTTTATCAAGGTGCCCTTCAACGATATTGAGGCGGTGAAGCAGGCCATCGACAGTCAGACAGTGGCGATCATGCTTGAGCCGGTGCAGGGCGAGGCTGGAGTGATCCCCGCTGCGCAATCCTTTGTCGAGCAGCTGCGCGCACTCACCCACCAGCACAACCTGCTGCTGATATTCGATGAGGTGCAAACCGGGATGGGACGGCTGGGATCACTGCTCGCCTGCCAGCAGTACGGTGTTGAGCCGGACATTCTGACCCTCGGAAAGGGCATCGGTGGCGGCGTGCCCCTGGCCGCACTGCTGGCCAAAAAGACGGCGAGTTGCTTTGAGCCGGGTGATCAGGGCGGCACCTACAACGGCAATCCGCTGTGCTGCGCGGCGGGCCTGGCCGTGCTGAAGACAGTGCTGGAACCGGGATTCCTGCCACAGGTGATCGCCAGTGGTGACTATCTGACAAACGGCCTGACAACACTGTCGAGCCGCTACGGGCTGGGAGAAGTCAGGGGCCGCGGCCTGTTGCTGGCGTTGAATACGGCGTCAATCGATGCCCGCCAGCTGGTAGCCGCAGCACTCGAACAGGGCCTGTTGATCAATGCCCCGCGCCCGGAAACCCTGCGCTTTATGCCCGCGCTGACAGTGACCAGGCATGAAATTGACCGGATGCTGGCCATTCTGGACCAGGTAATCGGCAGCTGCACCAAGCCGTAGCGGCTATCGTCCGGACAGCCGCTGCGGCATTGCCAGGCGATCATTGGAGCCCATGCAAAACACATGGGCTGCTGCTTCACGACTATTTTTTCAGGAATTTCTGGAAAATCGCCCGGGCTTCATCGCTGTCCCGCAGCTTGACAAACTCCCGGGCCTCGCAGTCGATGGCGGCATGTACCTCATCACTGTTGGCGCGCATCAGGCGCTTGGTCACCCGCATGGCGTTGACCGGTTTTTGGGCCAGCTTTTCCGCCTGTTGGCGGGCGAATTCCCAGTAACTCTCTTCCGGGATAATGGCGTTGATTATGCCCAGCTCGCGAGCTTTTTCAGCGTCAAAACGTTCACCCAGCATCAGCAACTCGGCGGCGCGCACATAGCCGATATGGCGCGGCAACAGATAGGTCGATGCCGCCTCCGGGGAAATCCCCAGATTGACAAACGGCATGCTGAACACCGCACTTGCGGTGGCATACACCAGGTCGCAATGGAGCAGAAAAGTGGTGGCAACGCCAATGGCGGGGCCGGCTACAGCCGCTACCAACGGTTTGTCAAAGCGCGCCAGCTCATGGAGAAACTCCAGCACCGCACTGCCCTCACTGAGCACCGGGTGCTGGAGGAAATCACCGATATCATTGCCGGCACAGAAGCAGCCCTGCGCGCCCTTGAACAACAGCACGTGCACGTCTTCGTCAACCCTGGCCTCGGCAAAAACGCGGTTGAGGTCTGCATACATCGCATCGGTCAGGGCGTTGTACTTGTCAACACGGGTGAGTTCGACGTGCAGGACATTGCTGGCAAGGTGAGTGCTGACGAAATCAGTCATGGTCGCTTCCGGGAATGAATGGCGGCCAGAATAACCATGGGGGATGCTTTTTGCCAGTGCGGGCAGCAGCGCGCGGGAGGCATTTCAGGACAATGATTGTGGCCAAAGCGGGACATGGCCAGACCGCACCGCTGCCTTAAACCCAAGGTGTTAACTTAACGAGCCAAGCCAATGAGCTATGCCCGGCACAACACCAGTGCAGCGCAACAAAGCAATGCATTCGGCAGACCAACCCCTGGCGGGCGGGTAATTAGCATAGGGCCTGTTAACACTATTTGGATTGTCGGCGTTGTGCCTAAAAAAGCGCCAAGCTATACCCAAAGGGCACACTGGGCGCGACGAGCGTAGTTTGGTCATTCCAAATGAGCGAGAAGCAACGACGAGTGGCGCTTTTTTAGGCGCAACCCGAAGGGCTGGGGCCTTTTCTCCGCCCAGCTTCGTTGTCAATCGTTCATTTAGGCCCACTAAATTTCTCTCCCTCCGCCTCGCTGGTCGAAAAAATGGCCTCCAGCGACGCTAATCCAAATAGTGTTAACAGGCCCTAGTAAACTGCTCTCAACAGAGGCCTCTGCAAAAGGTTGGGCAGCAATCAGGCTATAACATAACAACTTATCGAGAATAGTGGCTTTTCTCATTGAGATTACAGTGTTTTTTCTTTTATCTTTTTGGCCGAACAGCTTGCTAAAGCATTTTTGAGAGGCTATCTTACCCCTGTGACTTAAGGGTTCTTAAGGCCGTAGCCCACCTGTCCCACTACAAAGACCAAAACAACGATGATCAGATCCATTGCTTTCAGTCTGTTAATGTCGGCGACCAGCTTAACCCTGGCCGCCTCCGGTGTGCACACTGTTGCCTCGGGGGATACCCTGTACAGCATTGCCACTCGCCACCACACCAGTGTTGAGCAGATCCTGCGTCACAACAGCCTGAAATCACCCGTTATTCACCCCGGACAAAAACTGAGTATCCCTGCCAGCGGATCTGCCAGCAGCGCAGCCGCCTATAGCGACCCGGCTGTCACCGGCACCACTTACACAGTGCGCCGCGGCGATTCCCTGTCGTCGATTGCCAGCCGTCACCGCACCACGGTGCAAGCCCTGCGCAATGAAAACCAGCTGACCAATCACATGCTGTTTCCGGGGCAGCAATTGCGGGTGCCCAACGCCCGCGCGGCCCGTTCTGTCGCGGCCAAACCGGCTGCCGCCAATACCACGGCCCGCACCCACACCATCCGCCGGGGCGAAAGCCTGTCCACCATTGCCGCGCGCAACGGTGTATCAGTCGCAGCCCTGGCCAGCTACAACAATATTTCGACCCGCAGCACCATCCACCCCGGTCGCACTCTCAGCATCCCAGCTTCCAGCCGCAGCACGCCCTATAAAGCTGTCTCCTACCAGGGTTCCACGGGCGCAACTGCCAGCGCCGCGCACAAGCTGCGTCTGGAATCCAGCAGTGTCATTGTCGTCGATGCCATCAGCGGCAAAACCCTGTACGAAAAAAATGCCGCTACGGTAAAGCCCATTGCCTCCATCACCAAACTGATGACTGCCATGGTGACACTGGATGCCAAGTTACCCATGGATGAGGTGTTGACCATCGACAAGGGTGATATCGACTACCTCAAGCGCACCACATCACGACTGCCCATGGGCACCCGACTGACGCGCCGTGAAATGCTGCGCCTTGCCCTGATGTCGTCGGAAAACCGGGCAGCCTCCGCATTGTCCAGGTATTACCCCGGCGGCAAATCTGCTTTTATCGATGCCATGAACAGCAAGGCCGCACAACTGGGCATGAGCAACACCAGGTTTGCTGACTCTACCGGCCTGACGCCCAAGAATGTATCCACCGCATCCGATCTGGTAAAAATGGTTGCCGCCGCCAGCGAATACAGCCTGATTCGCGAATTCACCACCACTCAGGGTCGCGAAGTTGCCATCACCCCCGCCTCCTTCCGCCTCCAGTACCTCAACAGCAACCCCCTGGTACGCAAAGGGGTGTGGGATATTGATGTCAGCAAAACCGGCTACATCAACGAGGCCGGACGCTGCCTGGTGATGAAAGCAGATGTGGCCAAGCGCCCTGCCTTTATGGTGTTCCTGCAATCCAACGGCAAATACTCACCCATGGGTGATGCCAGCAGGGTGAAGACCTGGATAGAGTCCGGCGCTTCCGGCATCAACATCGCCTCCCTGTAATTTCAAACCCCGTTGCTGCGCCGCTCGCAACGGGGTTTGCTCTCAGCCCATGTCATTTTCTGCAAGACGCTCCCATCTTCTCCGCACCCACCCTGCTGCAGCCCTAACCTTTTTCTCGATAACCCTGGCTACAGCGCTGCAAGCCGGACTCGCACAGCGCCTTAAAACATGGTTGAATTCGGTCTCCCCATAATCACCATAACAGAGGAAACAGTCTTGGAAAGCTATGATGTGATCGTGGTCGGCTCCGGTGGAGCAGGCCTTGCCACGGCGGTGATTGCCGCCCATGAAGGCCTCAAAGTACTGGTTGCGGAAAAGGGCGACAACTTTGGCGGCACCACCGCGCTGTCCGGTGGCGGCATCTGGGTACCCCTGAGCAGCGCCGCCATCAAGGCCGGATTCAGGGATAACCGCGAGGTAGTACGCAGCTATGTGCAGAAGGTGGTGGGCGACTCCCTCGAACTCGCCCAGCTCGATGCCTTCCTCGACGCCGCCCCGAAAATGGTCGACTACTTCGATGCCCGCACCGCGGTCAAGTTTGCCCTGCAACCGGGCTTTCCCGACTGGGCCATGGATGTTGAAGGCGCGGTGGAAGATGGCCGCCTGCTGAGTCCCGTTGAGTACGACGGCAGGGAGCTGGGGGAGTATTTCCCCAGGCTCAAAACCCCGCTCTCCGAATTCAATGCACCGGGCGGGTTTATGGTGGGCATCAACGACATGCCCCACCTCGACAACGTGACCAAATCCTTCAAATCCTTCTGCTACATGGCAAAACTGCTGGGCCGCTTTGCCATCGACCGCCTGCGCTACCCGCGCGGCACCCGGCTCACCATGGGCAATGCCCTTGCCGCGCGACTACTGCGTTCCGCCCTGGATGCGGGCGTTACCCTGTGGGACAAGTCACCGGTGGTGGAACTGCTGCGCGACGGCGAGCGGATCAGTGGCGTGGTGCTCGAGCGCAATGGCGAGCAGGTGGAGGTGCTGGCGCGACGCGGGGTGATGCTCGCCTCGGGGGGCTTCTCGGCCAACCCGCAGATGCGCGCGCAATTTATCCCCTTCGCCGAACATCATGTGTCGCTGGTACCGGACACCAACACCGGCGATGGCATCAACATGGCCAAGGCCGCCGGGGCCGAAATGGAGTGGAAAAACGTCAGCAATGGCGCCTGGACCGTGATGTCGCTGGCAACGGATAGCGACGGCAAGGTGATCAAGTTCCCCCATATCTTCCTCGACCGTTCCAAGCCCGGCTGTATCGCCGTCAACAAGGATGGCCAGCGCTTCACTGACGAGGCAACGCTGGATATGGTCAAGGACATGCATGCCAGCGGCTCGGTGCCCGCCCATCTGGTGTGCGACCACAAATTCATCAAGAAATATGGCCTCGGTCTGGTCAAACCCGGTGGACTCGGGCTGAAAAAGTGGATCAACGCGGGCTACATTATCACCGCCCCCACCCTGGCCGAACTGGCGCAAAAAATCGGTTGCAACGCCGCCAACCTGGAGGACAGCGCCGCCCGCATGACGCGCTACGCTGCCGAGGGTCACGACCCGGATTTTGGCAAAGGCGGCAATGCCTCGGATCGTTCCATGGGTGACCCCCACCACAAACCCAACCCCTGCCTTGGACCAGTCAGCAGTGCGCCGTTCTATGCCGTGCAGATCCTGCCCGGCGATTCCACCACGACCCTCGGCCTCAAGGTGGACGATCATGCGCGGGTGCTGGACAGCAGTGGGGTACCTATCCCGGGACTCTACGCGGCGGGGCTTGATATGAACTCCCTGTGGCGCGGCGCGCCCCCGGCCAACGGCGGCAACAACACCCTGTCCCTGACTTTTGGTTACCTGGCAGCCATGAACATGGTATCGCGCACGCCACTGAACGATGCCTGAGCGCCTGGTCGGCGTTATCGGCGCTTCAGGCCTGGTGGGAGAATGTCTGCTGGAGGCACTGATGGCTGAGGGATGGAATGTCGCAGCGCTTTCCCGCAACCCTGACCGTACTCTTGGCACACCCGCCACCTGGCCCGTCACTTGGCCCCCCACCTGGCCCGCCACATGGCATAGTGCCGCCGACGAACAATTGCCTCAGCGAGAGTTGTGGATAAGTACCGCTCCCATCTGGTTGCTGCCCGAATACTTTGAGCGCCTTGTGGCATGCGGCGCCAGGCGGGTGGTCGCCCTGTCCTCGACCAGTCGATTCAGCAAGGCCGTCTCAAACGATCCCGTAGAACAGACCCTCGCCAGGCAGTGGCAGGAAGGCGAAACCGCGCTGCAAAGCTGGGCCACCACTCACGGGATCGAGTGGGTAATCCTGCGCCCCACCCTCATCTATGGGCGCACGGATGGCAACATCAATGCGATGATCCGCTTTATCCGCCGTTTTGGCTTTTTGCCCGTGCTCGGCAAGGCAAGCGGCAAACGCCAGCCTGTGCGGGCGGCGGATGTAGCGCGGGTCTGCATCGCAGCGCTGACAGCACCAGCCGCACGCAACCAGGCCTACAATATCGGCGGCGGTGAAACCCTGACCTACAGGGAAATGGCGCAGCGGGTTTTTGTCGCGCAGGACTGCCGCCCTCGTTTTTTAACAATCCCCGTGCCCCTCT
>LADM01000014.1 GCA_000961645.1 Gammaproteobacteria bacterium BRH_c0
AGCAACGCACCCCGGCTGTCGCGCATATCGTGGCGCAGGGGCATGGTGACCGCCGCCACGCCGCGGTCGAGAACCGGGTTGACCCGCCCCAGGTAACGGTAGGTAAGCAGGGTGGTCCAGGTGTCGGTAAATTGCGACCAGTAGGCGCTGTCGCCAGTGGCGCGGATATCGCTGGGTGAGGACATAGGTTTTACCGCTCATTGATGGCTGGTGCTACTGTAGCGCACAACGGTTTGCCGTGGCCTGCCCGCCGCAGCTTGCGACCGCCAAAGATAGCTCGCTGGCCGCAATTGATAACAGTGCCTGGAGCCCGGCCCGTTAACATGACTGCGTGAACGCATTGGTGTTGTGCCCGGTGGCGATAGAATACAGCTTGATAACCATAACGAGACAAATCTGATGCAGCGTCACGAATCCCCGGCTTATGCCCGCTACGTGCTGATAATCCTGACCTTGACCTACACCTGCAGTTATATCGACCGCTATATCCTCTCGGTGCTGGTGGAGCCCATCAAGGCGGAGATGGGTGTATCCGACACCCTGATGGGCCTGCTCGGCGGTTTTGCCTTTGCGCTGCTGTACACACTGGCGGGCATTCCCATTGCCCGCTGGGCGGATCGCGGCAACCGGCGCAGCCTTATCGCTCTGGGGATCGCCATCTGGAGCCTGATGACTGTGGCCTGCGGATTTGCCCGCAGTTTTGCCCAGCTGGCTGTCGCCAGGGTGGGGGTGGGTATCGGCGAGGCGGCCTGTACGCCACCGGCCCACTCCCTGCTGGCGGATTACTTTCCCCCGCAAAAGCGCGCCACTGCCCTGGCGGTGTATTCCATGGGTATTCCCCTGGGGGTGATGTTCGGGTTTCTGGCCGGGGGCTGGATCACCTACTACTTCGACTGGCGTATGGCCTTTATGGTGGTGGGCGCGCCGGGCCTGGTGCTGGCCCTGCTGGTGCGCTTCACCATCCACGAGCCGCAACGGGGGCGCATGGAGGCCGCAACCGCACACACCCAATACAGCTTTGGACAAACCCTGGGCATCATCTTCCGCAACCGGGCGCTGTTGCTGATCCAGATCGGCGGTGCGTTCTACTCGATTGCCGGATACGGTCTGTCGTTCTGGATTGCCCCGTTTTTTGCCCGTGTCCACCAGTTGCCACTGCACGAAATGGCCACCTGGCTGGCGGCGGGCGCCTTTTTTGGCGGCGTGGCCGGTTCGTTTTGCGCGGGTTTTCTGGCCGACAAACTCGGGCGCCACAGCCTGCGCTGGTATTTCCTGACCCCGGCCCTAGCCTTGCTGATCGGCCTGCCGGTGACCATCACCATGCTGCTGACCACAGACCCGCGCATTGCCCTGGCGCTGTTCCTGGTGCAGCAATTCACCTTTTTTTGCTACAGCGGCCCGATTTACGCAGTGTTGCAGTTCCTGGTGCCCGCCAGCACGCGGGCAATGGTGGTGGCGGTGCATTTGTTCATTCTCAATCTGGTGGGGCTGGGGTTCGGGCCGTTGCTGATCGGCATGATGAACGACAGTTTTAACGCCAGCCTTGGCGCTGGCGGGGCCATCCGCCTGTCGCTGCTGGTGATCACCATCGGCACCGTAGTGAGTGTGATCTGCTTCTGGCTGGCGTCCCGGGCGGGAGCGGTGCGCAGTGATCAGGCAGCGTACCTGGCGTCGAATTCCTAGTGCCTTTTGATAATCGAGTGGAGAAGCAAGCATGATCAGGAATCTTTCCATGAAACCCACCGGCTGGTTCCATGTGGCCTGGAGCGAGGAAATCCCCCCCGGTGGCGTCAAGCCGCTGAAATACTTTGGCCGCGAGCTGGTGGCGTTCCGCACCCTGGCGGGGGAGCTGTCGATTCTCGACGCCCACTGCCCGCATATGGGTGCCCACCTGGGTCACGGTGGCAAGGTGGTGGATGACTGCATCGCCTGCCCCTATCACGGCTGGCAGTTCGACGGCAGCGGCGCCAATGCAAAAATTCCCTATGAGGATTACACGGTCAACAAAAAACTCGGCAAGTGGCCGGTGATCGAAAAACACGACTGTGTGTTCCTGTGGCACGACCCGGCGGGCGGGCCGCCGCGGGAGGGCTGGCTGGGCGATCTGTTCGATCACGATACTGTGCCGGCCGACCCTGCGGATTTTTATCCGGCCTACCGCAACGGCGCTATCGTCTACAAGCCGAACGAAAAAATTCACCCGCAGATGATTAACGAAAACGGCGCTGACAGTGCGCACTTCAAATACACCCACGGCGCGCCGGTGGATCCGGTGATTCTCGATTTTGACGGCAGCGGCCCGATCTGGAAATCGTCCTTCGGTTTTCGCTCCGCCAAGACCGGCCAGGTGGCGCTCACCCATTATGCGCGGGCCTGTGGCATCGGTCTGTCGTTCACGGTTTTTCATCACCACGGCAGCGGCAAGAATCAATCCCTGAACTACGGCTTTAACCGCCGCCTGATTCTGTCTGCCACTCCGGTGGATGATGAACATACCGATCTGCGGGTGACCTACTTTTTTCCGCGTGATCACCGTTCGCCGGACACCATGCCGCAATACGTACACGATGTGGCGGCGGACACTGAACGACTGTTCGAGGAGGATGCGCGCATCTGGCGCCACCAGAAATTTATCCAGCGCCCGCTGTTTGCCAAGTCCGATGTGGAAATCTACACGGCCCTGCGCAAATGGAGCGACCAGTTCTACGAAGTGGCGGGGCTACCCGTTGGCCCCATGACTGTGGTGGATGAAAGTTGATGAATGGAGGATTGAATGCAAATGCTGGCGTTGGTCTGTTGTCAGCCCCCAGCTTGTGGCAGTTGCTGGAACAGCGGGTTGCGCTGACACCTGACAGCACTTTCCTGATTGAGGCCGCGAGCGACAGCCGTGTCAGTTTTGGCGAGTTTCACCATCAGGCTCTTGCGCTTGCCGCCTGGCTCCACGAAAAGGGCGTGCGCCGTGACAGTGTGGTGGCCTGGCAGTTGTCCACGTCTATTGAGGCGGTGCTGCTGGCTTTTGCCCTGGTCCGATTGGGTGCGATTCAGGCACCCATTATCCATCTCTACCGCGAGCGGGAGCTGACGGAAATCCTGCGTCAGGCGAAGTCGCAATTCCTGATCGTTCCCGCCGACGCGGCGCATCTGTCCATGGCGCAAACGGTGGTGGCTGCATTGCCCGCTTCAGCCACAGTGCTTTGCCTGTCACAACCGCCAGCCAGCGCAGTGCCACTGCCAGAGTCTGTGACCGATAAAGGCGAAACCGTGCGCTGGTATTACTTCACCTCCGGCACCACTTCAAAACCCAAGGGTGCCCGCCACACCGATCAGACCCTGATGGCAGGCAGTCGCCATATGGCCGTTGCCCTGGATGTGACAGAGGCCGATGTCGGCAGCATTGGCTACCCCATTGGTCATATCGGCGGCACGCTCTACTGCGGGATGGCACTGATGGCCGGAATGGCGGTGGTGCTGCTCGACAAATATATTCCCGCCAATGTGGTGACGGCATTCCGCCGCTACGGCGTGACCCTCGGCGGTGGCAGCACCGCCCACTACCAGATGCTGCTGGCGGAGCAGGAAAAGACCGGAGAAACACCGCTGATCCCCACCATGACGGTGCTGGCCGGTGGCGGTGCCGCAAAACCCGCCGGACTGTTCGGGCAGGTACGGGCGCGGCTGGGGGCAACCATTGTGCATGCCTACGGCATGACCGAAGCACCGATCTCCGCCAACAACAGCCGTCGCGGCAGCGATGATCAGCTGACCCACAGCGACGGTATGCCCATGCCGGGGCTGGAGGTGCGCATTGTCGATGTTGCGGGCGCACCTGTGGCACCCGGTCAAAGCGGTGAAATCCTCCTGCGCGGTCCCAATGTCTGCAAGGGCTACCTCGACCGGCAGCAGACCGCAGATGCCTTTGACAGCGAGGGTTTTCTGCACACCGGCGATGTCGGTATGATCCGCGCCGATGGCAATCTCTGTGTCACCGGGCGCATCAAGGACATCATTATCCGCAAGGGCGAGAATATTTCGGCCCGTGAAATTGAGGAGCTGTTGCTGGATCATCCCGCAGTGCGCGATGTCGCCGTAATTGGCCTGCCGGATGCCGAGCGTGGCGAGTTGGTGTGTGCGGTGGCGGAACTGGAGGATGGTGCCAAAACGCTCTCCTTTGACGATATGGTGAATCACCTCGCGGCAAAACAACTGATGCGGCAAAAAATTCCCGAGCGTCTCGAAATCATCGACCGCCTGCCCCGCAATGAAGGCCTGCAAAAAGTGGTCAAGGCCGAGCTGCGGGCACGCTATGCCGCCCCCGTGGAGAATTGAACATGAGCAACAACCTGGAACAGCGCCTGCAACGGGTCGAGGATATCCTCGAAATACAGCAGTTATTTATCGACTACGGCACTTTTCTCGACGCCGGTCAGTTTGCCGATTACGCCGCGCTGTTTGCCCGCGATGGCGAAATCCAGCTCGGCCCACTCGGTGTGGCGAAGGGGCCAGAGGCAATCCGCACCATGATGACAAAAATGCTGGGCGGGCAGATCGGCAAGAGTTTTCACATTATCAGCAGCCCCCGAATCACCTTCGAAGATGATAGCCGCGCAATCTCGGAAGTCATGTGGACGGTGATTGATCGCAGCGACAAGGACAAACCTGTGGTGACCATGATCGGTCGCCACCGTGACCAGCTGGTGCGGGAGGAGGGCAGGTGGCGCTTTTTGAAAAGGCGCGGGTATGTAGATATTCCCGGCCTGTTGCAACGACCGTAACCGTAGCCATAACCAAGGCAAGCCTGTACAGGATGCCAATGACAAGGTGGATGCTGAAATTCAGGGGCTGAAACGATCTTTATGAATCACACAGGATGGCCAAAAAAACCCGGCGGTATAACCGCCGGGGAAGGGAAGATACAGTCAATTTCAGAATGGTATTAATGACAAGCCAACGGACAGTCGGTCGATAAATCTTCAGGGGATTGACATGACCGGCCAGCCAGGCCAGTTGAGCATGTGGGTGGTGACCGAATATTTCGTGCCACAAGGCATATCAATGGTGCGCTACGTTTTAGTCGAGAGCGTTCGTGCTGAGCTTGAGAGTCCGTTCGTGCTGAGCTTGTCGAAGCACTGCCGCCAAGGCCTTCGACAGGCTCAGGCCGAACGGCATTCACCAGGACCTTCGACAGGCTCAGGCCGAACGACATTCGCCAAGGCCTTCGACAGGCTCAAACCGAACGGCATTCACGTTTAACTCGTGCCTGATCAATAACAAGCCGACCATGGGATCGGCTTGTTAATTCAGCGGGCAGTCTCAGTTTCCGTCAGCGCCAAACCGGTAGCGGATCTGCAAGCCGTAGGTTCGCGGCTCGTTATAGGTTTCCGAGTAGAATCCCAATGCCCCCACGACATTGTTGGAACCGACAATCCATTCGTCGTCGAGCACATTGCGGGCGAAAATCCCGGCATCAACCGGATAGCCGAGCACATTCGACCAGTCGACACGCAGGTTGACGTTGTCGTAGCCGCTTTGGTAACCCTGCTTTTCCGGCAGGATAACGATTGCCGAGTCATCCAGCCACATGCCGCTCTGGCGGTAGTATTCCCCGTAAAAGGTGATGCGGCCCAGTGCTTCGTCCATGGGCAGAGTCAGGCGTACTCCCAGCGTGCCCTGGTTTTTGGGTACCCCGACAAAGGGGCTGTCGATATAGGGTACCTGGTCGCCATTCACGTTGGTGAGGGTTCCCGGCCACTCCTTGTACTCGGCATCAGTCCAGGCGTAGTTGAGCATGAATTGAACGTATTCGTTCAATACCAGCTGGTGCTCCATTTCCAGGCCGGTGATCTGCGCCTCGGCAATGTTGTTGATCTGGGTGACGACACCGCCGTTACCTGTGGGGATGGTTTCACTTCGCTGGACGTCGTTTTGCCAACTCCGGTAAACCGCGACATTGGAACGCACGGGATGCCCCAGGATTTCCCAATCGGCTTTAAGGCCAAACTCGATATCATCGAGAGTTTCCGGCGCGTACTGGTCAATTGTGCCCGGCACATTGGCCGCAGCGGAGGTGCCATTAATTCCCCCGGGCTTGAAGCCGCGCCGGTGGGCGAAGTAGGCGAGGGTGTCGGGATTGATCTGGTAATCCAGGCTGAATGTCCAGCTCTTGGCATCTTCTTCGAATTCCAGGGTGCGGGTAAAGCTGCCAATACTGCTGCCATCAACACCGGGAATAAGCGCAAAAGTATCCTGGGTGGACTCGCTTTCGGTCCAGCGGAAGCCGCCGGTAACACTCAAACCGTCAAGTAGCCAGTCGGAGAGGTCAAAAGTGCCTTGAGTGAAATAACCGGTCTGGATGGTTTCTCCCCTCGACGTGTTTGCGAAAAGAAAGTTGGCGCTATCCAGTGGAACGGTAAAGGCATTGTTAAAGGTGAGAAATACCGGCGGTGGCGCAAACTGACCTGCCACTTTCTCGCGGAAATAGCCGAGAATCCAGTTGTGCTTGCCATCGATGTCCCCCAACACCTGAAACTCATGGACGACATCGTCGCCAAAATCGGTTTCTTCATCGCTTTTCCGCACCACCGGGCTCTGGGGCATGCCAGCCAGATCATGGTTGTTGATAACGACGCCGTGGGGATAACGGGATGCGCCGAACTCGCGGATGATGCTGGATTTTCGATTGCGATGAAAACCGAGAATATTCTTGAAGCTGACATCGCCGAGGAAGCCAGCTTCGCCGACATCCAGAGTGGTGATATTGATAATCTGCTGATCCCGGCCCTTCTTGTAGTTTTCTCCCGCAGTCAGGTTTTTGCGGATCGAGCCGCCGCTATTGTGGCGGTCAACTTCGGCGGCGATATCCGCTCTTAATTGACTGATGCGATTGGTGCGGGTGCCGATACAACCGGGGATATCGCCAAAACCGATTTGACCCTGTAAGGCAATGCCATAACACAGCTGCTGAACGGTGTCGGCGCCGGTAACAAAGGGCTGCGCGAAGAAGGCGCCAATGGCAGCGGGTGTAAAACCGGCCAGGGGCTGGATGGTCACATCGTCCCGCAGCAGAGGAAAGTTAGGGTTCCAGTAGGTGAGGGGAATGCCAGTGGTGGACTCGTCGATGTTATTGGTCTGAAGTAGCGTGTAGTTTTCCAGCCAGTCCACGGGTGTGAAGTTGACACCCAGGCGATAGGACTCGCGATGGCGGTCATCCTGTTCTTCGCCGGTGCTGATGCTGGTTGTGAAACCATCCCGGCGCTGAACGTTGAACGCCGCACGGACGGCCAGTTTATCCTCCCACAGAGGTATGTTGAGTGCCCCCGAGGTTTCGAACATGTCCAGGTTGCCGAACTTGGTGTCGAGATAGCCGCCAAATTCATCGGTAGGTTTTTGCGGGCTGAACAGCACGGCGCCGCCTGTACTGCTGCGGCCAAAGAGTGTGCCCTGGGGGCCTTTCAGAACCTGCATATCGGCAAAATCATAAAACTGGATATTGGTTCCAGCGACACCGACGGCCTTGATGGACACATCGCTGAAGTAGGTGATGACCCCCGAGGTGGAGCCGAAGGTGGCGCCCTGGCCGCGTATAAAGTAATCCACCGAACCGCGGGTGGCGCCGCCCTGCCTGACCACCAGCCCCGGCACATGGGTAATGAGGTCGTAGGGGTTTTCAATGGATTTTTCGCGGATGGCTCCGCTGTCGATAGCGGTTACGGCGATGGGAACGCTTTGCAGGCTCTCCTCCCGTTTTCGCGCGGTGATGATAATTTCCTCAATGAGTTGAGCGCTTGTGTTGGCGGTATAGAGCAAACTGGCGGAAGTGAGCGAGATCGGCAGCACCAGTGCCGAATAGAGTTTTTTCTTCATTATTGATCCCCTTTTTGTGAATGAGCTGTGGTTGTGGATGAGTTCAATTTATTATTTGTTGACTCGGTGTTTGTGTTTTATTGAGTGTTGTCGCAGACGTAGGTTTATTAACATTGCCAGCAATTTTTTGTGTTGCTGAGGGAATGCGGGCAAAGATCAGGAAAAGACACCGCCATTGGCTGCGCATCCGGGTTTACCCCGCTTGTGTTTATTCGAGGTCGCTCTTTCACCCTGTTCATTCACCAGCAACCAAAGCTGGTGAGGCTGTGAAATCTCCTAGATGGCCAGCTTGGGGTGATAGTCCATCCAGGGTTGAATCACGGAAAATGCCTGGGCTGCCCGCATCACTTTCACATCGGCAAACCGCGGGCCAATGATCTGCAGGCCGATGGGCATGCCATCGACAAAACCGCAGGGTACCGAGGCAGCGGGAAGGCCGAGAATGTTGGCGATGTAGGTGTAGCAAGTGCTGATGTGGTTGGCGTAAAAGGGATCGGTGTAGGGTTGATCCCATTCACCAGCGGGGACTTCGGGGGCAATGATGCCGAGGGTGGGTGTGCAGATCAGGTCGTATTTCGCAAAGATATTGTCTGCCCAGCGCAAGACGTCAGTGCGATTTTCGAGAAATGTGATCTCTTGTTGTTTGGTAATCTTATTGCTCCCCAGCTTGGAAAGTAGTTCTTTAAGGGGTGGCGTCAAGATCTCTCGCTCCTCAGGCGTGTAAGCCATCAGTTTCTCACCGACACGGTTTGAAATTTGCGCAATCTGCATAAAAACGCTCCAGGCCTTTTCGTCTGGAAAGACCATGCTTGGCGCATCGACTGTCGCACCGGCGTCTGTAAAACGCGAGGCGGATTTTTCAATGGCATCGACCACGCGGGCGTCGATGATGGGTATTACACCAAAATCGCGGCTCCAGGCAATGTTGTAACCTGCGATACCCTTATCCAGTTCGCCGAGAAAATCCGGCGCCGGTTGTTCAATGGAACTGGGGTCCATGGGATGGTATCCCGACATCACCTGAATCATCGTGGCCGCATCTTTGACATGCAGGGTCACAGGGCCAGATGAAGTGGTGTTGATGCTGACAGGAAGTCTCATCGGTATCCGGCCTGCGCTGGGTTGGAGGCCAAATACACCGTTGTAGCACGACGGTATCCGCGTCGAGCCGCCGCCATCGCTGCCCACGCCCATGGCGGAGATACCCGCAGCCGTTGCGGCACCGGAACCGCCACTGGATGCGCCGGAGATACGCTTGATATTCCAGGGATTAAACGTTTCCCCCGCCACGGAATTCTTGGTGCGGGGAAATTTGCCAAATTCGGGTGAATTGGTTTTTCCGATAATGATCGCCCCGGCAGCACGCAGCCGTTCTACCTGTACCTCGTCCCTGTCGGGAATATAATTTTTGAAAATCTCCGAGCCGTGGGTGGTGCGCAGGCCTTTGGTGTCGATCAAATCCTTAATGTGTATTGGCAGCCCATGCAGTGGCCCCAGGGTTTTGCCTTGCATCACCATGGCTTCGGCCATTTTGGCCTGCGCCATTGCGCCTTCTGCGTCGACGGTAATGTAGGAATTTATGGCTGGGTCAATCCTGTCAATTCGTTCAAGAAAGTAGCTTGTTAACTCTACCGGCGACAGGGATTTATTGGCGATTAATTCGCGAAGTTTCCAGCCCGGTGTCCAGGCAAGTTCTGAGGACTTGGTCTGTTTGAAGGAGGCTGCCATAAGATTTGGAACCTGCGTGGCAAGGAGTGCAGCAGAGCCTGCTTTGAGCAGGTTTCTGCGGGTGATATCGATGTTGTTATCTTCTTCTTTCATGCGGGGTTCTCTCCGGAAATTGAAATGTCGTGGTGGGCGACGATCTTCAGGTATTTATCGAATCTAATGTTGCTGGCCGGGGATAGTCGGCGGCCCGCGATAACAGCTGATACACCATATGCACTCGCCGATTCAGCGACAAGGCGAATCGAATAAGCCCTGACTTATGTGAATGGGAAAATGTGAATGGGCAAATCTGAATCGACAAATGTAAATGCGCAAAAGCTTCGCCCAAAGGCGCTGACGCAGTTAACGCAACTGCGCCAGGGAGGCCGTTGAAACCTGCCGTATTGAACCTGACCTGAAAAGCTGGCAACAGGGCTCTGAACCCTGCTGTGTACCCAAAGTCTATGCCAATGCTTTTAACAGAGACCCAACCGGATCCGGTACCGCCAATGGCCCGCTGTCAAATACCATCGTCATTTTCTTGTCTGGCTCAAATGCCGGCCATGGCAATGTGGGCGTGGAAGGATTGCCTGTTTTTGCAAAGGCAACCCATGCCCCGGCCATGGCTGCGGCCAGTGCGCGGGCGTCAGGCGAGTCGCCAGTGGCCTGGTCGCACCGCTGGGTGTTATCAAAGCAGAAGGCGATTTCCGAGGTGTGGTACGCACCCGGACGACCATCCAGTATCGGCGTCTGCCAGGTAAACCAGAAATTGTAGACTGGAGCACCACCCTGTTTATGCTTCAATCGCGCCTGCTCCAGCGCCTGTTCTCGCCAGGTCGCGCCCCCCACGATAAACACCAGGTCGCCAGGTGATACATGGGGGAAGTGTTCGCGCGCGGCAGCGGCGATAGCCTGCGCCTTGTCGCCATAGATCTTGGCCAGCATCGGTACGACTTGGTCTTCGGTTATCGGCAGGGCACCAAACTTGAATTCATCTCGTGTGCTGCCGACGATCAAGGGTACATCCCGGGAGACGTCAGGCGCCTTGTCCTTCCAGGGCCGCGCTGGCAAAACCGTCCCGTCAATAACCGGTCCGAATGCAATCCTCGGCAGCCGCAGAGGCCCGCCGGGGCTCGGGAAACCCGGCTTGGCATCCGGGAGCTTATTGGACACGGCATCAGCGGCTGCCATCAGACGCTCGGGGGGCAATTGACGCAGCTCTGACAGGCTGGGCTTGCCGAGTTCGTTCATGATGGCATCGGTATACAGGTGTGCGTCGCTTTGCCTGATCCACATAGGCATCGACCCGCTTTGAACAATCGCTCGCTGAAACAGTCCTTCTGCAGCGGGCATCGCCATCAAGGTGGAAACCTTTACGCCGCCACCCGACTCGCCAAAAATCGTCACGTTTGATGGATCGCCGCCAAAGCGCGCGATATTGTCCCGCACCCATTGCAGGGCCAGCACCAGGTCGAGCATGCCGAGGTTGCCGGATTGTGCGAAATCGGCGCCGCCGTATTCGGAAAGATCGAGGAAGCCCAGCACACCAAGCCGATGGTTAAATGACACGAGTACAACGCCGCGCCGCGCCAGGTTTTCTCCGTCGAACGAGGGTAAATGATGAGATGAACCACTGGTGACGCCGCCGCCATGCAACCAGATCATCACGGGACGATTGCCCGAGAGTCCCGTTGTCCAGACATTGGCCCGCAGCATGTCCTCACCCTGATGGCCTTCATCCCGATCCTGGAGAAAATCCATTTCGTCGCCCACGAACCCCGTCCTCTGGGGGCTGACCGGGCCAAAAGACAATGTGGTGCGCACGCCAGTCCACGGCTCTGGCGGTCGGGCGGGCAGGAATCTGGCTTCGCCGCCTGTAGCGGCGCCGTAGGGGATGCCCTTGAATATGTGCACTTCGCCGCGGCGAAAACCACGAATCTTGCCGGCAGTTGTCTCGACGATTTGGTCCGGCGGTGTTGAAACCGTACCCCTGCGATCATCTTTCGGCATCGCCTGGGGCGCCGCCATCAGGTTGGGTATCTGAGTGGTGAGTAGTACGCCAGAGCCTGCCTTGAGCAGGTTTCTACGGCTGATAATGATGTTGTTATCTTGTTCTTTCATGCTGGGTTCTCTGCAGAGGTTGAAACCTGGTGGCGACCGAAAGTCATTGGGTTGTTGTCGATGGCTGCTGGCAGCCCCTGACAACACCCAATGCACGATATTGACTCGCTGATTTGCCGACAAGGCGAATCGAATAAGCCGTGACTTATGGGAATGCGCAAGTGCTTAGCCCAAAAGCACCCATGCAGTTAACGCAACTGGGTCAGACGTGCTGTTGAAACTTGAGGTATCGGGATGCACCGTTAAAAAAGAGGGGCAGCGGCAGCGGGGTATTGGGTATGCAGAAAGCGCAAAACCACCTGGATGATGGATTTGACCTTGGCTGTCTTGTGAAGACGGCTGGCTAATCAGTGGTTCTGGTGCGTTGCAGAGGGGCCGACTGGTGCCGCCGGGTCAGTGATGCAGCAGCTACTCAGCTTGTTGCAGGGTTTCTTGCAGGCCGTGAAGCAGTGGTCGCAGCAGTGACTCGAGCTGCTTGAGATCCTGCGTCGACATTCTGTACAGGGCCGAGAACTCGTGCTCCTTTTCATGCTGGCGAATGGTGTGCAGGGTATCCAGCCCCTTTTGGGTGATGGATATAAGATTGAGGGCTTTCCCTTCGGCACTGGCACTCAGTTTTACAAACCCCAGTTGCTCAAGCCGGTTGAGATGGAGGGCCGTTGTGGTCAGTGGCAACAGACTTCCCGACGCAAGCTGGGCGAGGGTGGCCTCCTTGAGTTGCAGACGATAGAGGATGTTGAGCAGGTGTCGTTCCGGAAAGCTGATGCCATAAGGGGCGCAGGCTCGCTCAGTCAATAACTTCATGTGCTGCACGGCGAGGAACATCCGCACCACCACGCCCATCGCAAGCGGGTCGTAATCCGCGCCAATGGCGGCCCACTGGGCCATGACGCTATCGACGGGGTCCTTGCCTTCCTCGAGGAGCAGGCTGCCCTGGCTCTCTTCGGTGTTGTTGAGCACGTCCTCCCGCAGGGCGCCGAATTGAACGGACAGCCAGTCGAGGGCAACCGGGTTGACGCCGTAGATGTGGTAGCGACCCTGAGGCGTTTTGGTGACCAGGCCTGCTTCCAGCATGGTTTTCAGGTGCTGCGAAACCGCAGGCTGGGATATGGGCAGGTCAGCGGCCAGTACCTTCACCGGTTGTGGCTGCTCCAGCAACAGGTTGAAGATGGCGCGCCGGGTGGCGTCCGCCAGGGCGCCCAGTAATCTCTGGCCATCCAGGAACTCGGTGTGAGTGTCAGGGGAGGCATCGTGTCTGTCATGTCTGAGCATGCTGGCGTGTCGTGTCGGTAGTGAATTATTAAGTGTTTATATTATTGATGCGGTACGTTTTATTCGAGAGTGCGTTCGTGCTGAGCTTGAGAGTCCGTTCGTGCTGAGCCTGTCGAAGCACCGGCAATGCCTTCGACAGGCTCAGGCCGAACGGTATTCACGTTTATTTCGTGCCGGATCAATAGGCGACTATATACCCGTGACCATATAGCCGCCATCCACCGGCAGAATCACGCCGTTGATAAAACTGGCAGCCGGTGACACCAGAAACACGATGGCGGCGGCGATCTCTTCCGGTTTGCCCCAGCGCCCCATGGGCGAGCGCGCCAGGACCCGGGCGCGGTATTCTTCGTCTCCCCGCAGGCCGGTGGTCATGGGGGTTTCGATCCAGCCTGGCGCCACGGCGGTGGTGCGAATCCCCTCCTTGCTCCAGCCCACCGCCAGGGATTTGGTGAACTGGGCGACAGCCCCCTTGCTGGCCGCATAGGCGGGGCCGGTGCCACTGCCGAAAAAGCTCATCACCGATGCCAGGTTGACAATAGCGCCGCCCTGTCTGGCCAGCAGTGGTTTGGCTTCATAACAGCAGCGCATGGTGCCGTGGAGGTTGATATCCACGGTTTTCATAAAGCCTTCTTCACTGAAATCATCGCCGCTACGGCCCACCCCGGCACAGTTGACCAGGATATCCAGGCGCTCGGGCAGGGCGAAAAAAGCTTTTACCTGGTCGCTGTCAGCTACATCCAGTTTGACCAGGGCGATATCCGCCATGGCCTTGTCCTCGAGTCCGGCGAGCATTTCTGCATCGCTCAGGCCTGTGGCGGTCACCCGGCAACCGGCATCGCGCAGGGCAATGGCGGTGGCGCGGCCAATGCCGCTGGCGCCGCCAGTGACGACTGCATGGAGACCTTCAAGATCTTTCATATCGCGTCTCCCATTTCCCGTTAAGCCATCTCCCGTCACGAAAGCCCCCGCACCGGCACCAGCGCGCCATGAATGGCGCGAGCTGCGTCAGAGACGAGAAAGCAAATCACATTGGCCAGATCCTGTGGCGCCACCCACTGGGACGGGTCGGCATCGGGCATATCCTTGCGGTTGGCGGGGGTGTCGATAATGCTGGGCAGCACGGCGTTGACGTTGATGCCCTTGCTGCGCAATTCGGCGGAGAGGCTTTCGGTCAGGCGCATCACCACGCTTTTTGCCGAGCAGTAGGCCCCCAGGTTGGCCTGACCCTGGAGAGCGCCGAGGGCACCGACATTGACGATGGCGCCACGGCCCTGGGCCAGCATCACCGGCACCACAGCGGCGACCATGCTGCGCAGGGTTGCCACATTGAGGCGGAACATGGCGTCCCAGCCCGGGTCTGCCAGATCGTGGGAGGCGCCCATGTGAAACCCCCCGGCGAGATTGAAGAGGCCGTCAATGCGCCCCATTTTCGCCACCTGGCTGGCAGTGGTATCGGCATCGGTTAGATCGAAAGCAAACTTTTCCGTGTCGGGGGCAAAATCATCGGGGAAGGCCAGATCCACCAGAATTGGCGTGGCGCCCTGTTGTTGAGCGATGGTGGTGACAATTTTACCCAGGCCGCCAGCGGCGCCGGTGATGACGATACGTTTGCCGGAAAGACTCATGGTTAACTCCTGCTGTTATGATTTCAATGTGCGCGCCCCATCGCGGGACGCGGGATAGTCAGGCAAATAGCTGATAAAGTGTCAGCGATGGTAAGCGGTGCAGGACCGGGGTTCAAGCCTGTAAACTCAGCTTGCAATCTCTGCCGGGACTGGGGGCAGAAAGCCGCTGCATCAATTGACTGGCATGCCTGTTTAGTACTATGTTGCGGCCAGCGCCAAGCTCACATAAATGACAATTAAACTGGAGAGTCATCATCATGCTGCAAACTTTTTCCGGCGACCTGCCTGCCCATGTGCCGAAGGAACTGGTCATGTCCTTTCCGCTGCGGCTGGGTGCCGAAACCTGGGACAACCCTTTCACCACCCTGATCCCCGAGATGCACAAGGCGCCGCGCGCCTATTATGCGCCGGATGCCTGGTCCGGTGTCGCCCCTGCCTGGGTCTTTCGCCGCGCCGATGACCTGACAGAGATTTATCTCGATACCGACAATTTCAGCAGCAAGGACTTTGCTCCCTTCGCTACCCTGATGGGTGAAAACTGGGGCGTCTTTCCGGTGGAAGCCGACCTGCCCATGCACACCCATTACCGGGCGCTGATGCAGCCGCTGTTTACCCCCAAACGTGTGGCGGAAATGAACGACCGGGTGCGCTACCACGCGCGCTACTATATCGACCAGTTCAAGGACGGCCATGGTTGCGAATTTGTCAGCGCCTTTGCTGCCCGCTTCCCCATTGCCGTGTTCCTTGAGCTGTTTGGATTGCCCATCGACGAGGTTGAACAGTTCCTCGCCTGGGAAGATGACCTGCTGCACAACCCGGATATCAGCAGTATTGCCGCAGCCACCGCAGCGGTAAAAAATTACATCATGACGACGGTCGACAATCGTCGCAAGGAGCCGAAAGACGACCTGATCAGCGCCCTGACTCATTCAACCGTGGATGGTCGGCCCGCCACCGACGACGAAATTTTCGGGCTCTGTTTCAATCTCTACCTGGGCGGCCTGGATACCCTGACTACCAATCTCGGCTGGCAGTTCCGCCATCTGGCCACGCACCCCGAGCACCAGCAGTACCTGCGCGACAATCCCGACCAGATTCCCGACGCCGTTGAAGAACTGCTGCGCGCCTATTCTGCTGTTGCCACTGGCCGCACCTGTATCAAACCGGTGAAGATCGGCGGTGTCCAGCTGATGCCCGGTGACCGGGTGGTGATGTCCACCACCCTCGGCAGCACTGATCCTGAAGTGTTCGACAATCCCACCGAAGTGCGCTTTGACCGCAAGCCGCGCCATCTGGCGTTTGGTTCAGGCATTCACAACTGCGTCGGTTTGCGCCTCGCCCGCCGCGAGTTGCACGTAGCCATGGAGGAACTGCTCAAGGCGCTGCCACCGTTCCGTCTGGCGCCGGATGCGAAAATCCTCACCCGTCTGGGCGGGGTGATTGCGATGGATTCGCTGCCGTTGGTGTGGTGATTCTTCTTTTGGTCTGAAGTCTGAAGTCGGACGTAAAAGCAGTAAAGCTCACCGGAACGGGAATGCCCCGTTCCGGTCCACCATCAGTAGTAGCAGACCCTGCTTGCCGGACTGTCTTAGCTTCAGACTTCAGACTTAAGGCGTCAGTCCCAAAACACTCTTCGCCAGAATATCCCTCTGCACCTCGTTACACCCGGCATAGATGGTGCCGGGTCGTGACATCGCCAGCTGCCAGTACAGATCGGTAGTGGTGCTGCCCGCTTCAACGGGTCCCGTAATGGCGCCCAGTTCGTCGCCGATATCCACACTGAATTCGGTGATGCGCTGGGTCAGTTCGGTGATGTATACCTTCAATGCAGATGCCTCGGCACCGACTTCCTCGTCGGCTTCGACGCGCTGGCAGATGGCTTCATACCACTGGCGGTAGTCGTGTAGATCCGCCAGCAATTGCCCGAGGCGATCCATAACGCCCTGGTCATCGCTGCTGCCGGTTTCCACCACCAGCTGCTGAGCCAGCATCATGGCCTTGATGGCGAGGTTGGGGCTGGCCAGCCAGATACGCTCGTGGCCGAGCAGGGCCTTGGCCACGGTCCAGCCGTCGTCGAGCGGACCCACCAGATTTTCCGTCGGCACTTTTACATCGCTGAAAAACACCTCGCAGAGTTCTTCTTCCCCGGCGATATGGCGGATGGGGCGGATATCTACGCCAGGCAGTGTCAGATCGATCAGCAAAAAGCTGATGCCCTTTTGCTTCTTGTCGTAGTTGCCGGTGCGTACCAGCGCATAGCAGTGTGTGGCTTCCATCGCCAGGGTGGTCCAGATCTTCTGGCCGTTGACGACAAAGTGGTCGCCCTGGCGGTCGGCGCGGGTTTTGAGACTGGCGAGGTCGGAACCGGCGTTGGGCTCGGAATAGCCCTGGGCCCAGTAGTCATCGCAGGCGAGGATGCGCGGCAGGTATTGCTGCTTTTGGGCAGCGCTGCCGTATTTCATCAGGGTAGGGCCGAGCTGGGTGACACCGTTGTCGATCATCCGCGCTACGCCGATGCGCTCCATCTCTTCGTTGTAAATGCGCTGCTTGCGAAATGACAAACCCAGGCCGCCGTATTCCCGTGGCCACTCCGGCGCTCGCCAGCCGTGCTGATGAACCAGACTCATCCAGGCGCGGGTTTCGGCGCCGTTCATACGCCGAAACGGACGCAGGTAATCCTGGCGCATGTCCAGGGGGTAGTGGGCGTGCAAAAAGGCGCGGAAGCGCAGGCGAAAGTCTTCATCCGCCAACAGGTTGATATCTTCTCCGGCATTGGCCGTTGTATCAGGGCTGGCGGATTCATCCAGTATTTGAGACTCGCCACCGTCCGCTGATTGTGTCGCCATAAAGTGCCGACGGTGGCGACTGGCATTGCCAAGCCAGGCGGCGCCCTGCAGGGCAGCGCGCAGGTAGTGGCCGACGCCGCCTTCCTCCACAAAACCCATGGCGCCGTGCATCTGGATGGCCTCTTTCGCCACCTTCAGTGCGGTGTCGGCGCAGCGCGCCTTCGCTGCACTGATGGCAGACTTGCTGGCGATACTGGAGGGATTGTCCCCATGACACTGCAAGGCATGGTGCCAGCTGGCGTTTGCCAGTTGCAGCTGAATATGCAGATCGACACAGCGATGGCGCAGAGCCTGGAAGCTGGCCAGTGGCTTGCCAAACTGCTGGCGGTCGCGCAGGTAGCCCAGGGTTTTTTCCAGGCAGCTGGTGGCAGTGCCAGTCAGCCAGGCGCACAGAGCGATGCGGCCAGCGTCCAGGGCGGCGCGAATAGCGGCGCTGGCCTCGTCACCGCTGCAAAGCACGGCTTCCCCTGAGAGGGATACAGCGTTAAAGCTGACCGTTGCCAGATTGCCCTGGCCGCTCGGCAGCGCTTCGATGGTGACGCCCCCTGCATTGGCGGCAACCGCTACCAGCAAGGGCTGGCCCGAGTCATCCCGGGCCCACACCAGGAGGATGGAGTCGTTGCTGACATCGGCCACAAACCGTTTGCAGCCATTGAGCTGCCCGCTGCTAAGGGTTGAGGTAAGTGATTCGGCGGGATTGAGCTGGCCGTGCTGTTCCTGCCAGGCCAGGCTGAAGCGCTGCTCGCCAGCAGCCAGCGAGTTGGCCAGACCCTGGGCGCGGGAACTGTCTGCACAACCGGACAGTGCCACAGACGGCATCAATGCCGCCGCAATGTAGGTGGCAGGGGCCAGCCAGTGGCCGAGGCGCTGCGCCAGCAGTGTTGCCTCGTGCAAACCCAGCCCGGAACCGCCGTGGGTTTCCGGCAGGGCAAGCCCCAGCCAGCCGAGTTCGGCCATTTCCCGCCACAGCTGCTGATCGGCAGCTGTCGGGGTGTCGCTGCTGTCGGCGGGAGGGTGCTTGCTGCGCCAGTCCTGGAAGAAGCTGTCGATGCTTTCCAGGAGCAGATTGTGAAGCTCAGTGTCGTGGGTCATGGGCAATCTTTTTATGCGGGGTGGTGGTTGTATAACAAGGTTAGGTGTGTAGAATAGCTGACATAGTGTAAGTTTTTTGCGGGAGGGTCAAATGGTTTTCAGCGCCCTCATCGTCAGATTCTCGCTCAATTGCATCGCTGTAACAGTCGGTCACTAACAGCCGCTCACTTTTTATTTTCACCAACAGTATTGTCACCAACAGCATCAGGAACAGTTAGAGGAATAGCTGAATGATTCGTGGACTCGAACCCGGCCGCAAGCCGGCCCTGCTGATCAGTGAATGCCAGCGCGGGGTCATTGAGCGCGGTATGACCGATTTCCCCGGTCTCGCCGATCAGGTCGAAGAGCGCGGCATGGTGCCGCGTATAGCAGCCCTGGCACAGCAGTTTCGCGCCAAGGGCCATCCGGTGATTCACCTTCATGTAGCCCATCGCCCCGATTATGCAGATTTGCCGAAAACCAGCCTGATTGTGGCGCGCAGCATCAAGAACCAGCGCATGCGCCTGGGTACCGCTGAAGCGGATGCGGTGGCGGCGCTTGCTCCCCAGGCGAGCGATATTCTCCATAGCAGGACGTTCAGCCTGCTGGCGTTCAATGGCACCGACCTGGATGCCATGCTCCGCCACCGCGGCATCCAGACCCTGGTGCTGGCCGGGGTGTCTACCAATATCGCCATCAACGGCCTGGCAGTGTGTGGCTCGGACCTGGGCTACCAGGTGGTGGTGGCGGAAGACTGCACGGCGGGCGCCAGCGCTGAAACCCACCGGTTTATGGTCAGCAATGCCTTGCCGTTGTATTCAACGGTGACAGATTCCAGCGCCATCATGGCGCAAATCGAGGGGGCGTAGACCGCCCCTTTAGCGCGGTTGCCCGGGTCATGGAACTGACCTATGATTAGTTTTTTTGCGATTGATTAGCGTTGATAAAGATGGCCGGATAGCGTGTCGGGTTTGAGCCATTCACACATTCAATAAGCACTATTTAGTGCGGGACAATCCCGCGGAGGTTAACGCGATGGGTACACAGCAAATACGGGTTGAAGCGCTCACGGAAGTGCGCAAGGATTTCATCGATAATCGCCGCTACACCTCGGCGGAGTTTGCCCGCCTTGAGATGGAAAAACTGTGGACCAAAACCTGGCACTGGGCCTGCCGAGAGGAAGAGGTTCCCCAGGTGGGGGATTACCTGGCCTACGATATTGGCGACCAGTCGGTGATTGTGGTGCGCACCAGTGCCGACCGCATCGAAGCCTTTCACAACGTCTGCCCTCACCGCGGGCGGCGGCTGCTGTCCGGGCGCGGCAAGATCAACAAATTCCACTGCGTCTTCCATGCCTGGCAGTGGGATCTGCATGGCAACAATATTCGGGTGCTGGACCGCGAACAGTGGCAGGGTTGCCCCGATATGACTGACGAGGATGTGGCGCTGTCCCGCGTCCATGTCGACACCTGGGCCGGCTTTGTCTTTATCAACATGAACCGCGAGCCTGAGCCTTTTGACGAATTTATCCAACCGGTACCGCAGTTCCTCGATATCCTGCGCATGGAGGACATGCGCTACAACTGGCACAAGGCGATCAAGGTCAAGTGCAACTGGAAGGTGGCGCAGGAAGCGTTCATGGAGAGCTACCACGTGTGGGGTACGCACCCCCAGTTCCTCAAGTATTCCGACGACAAGAATGAGAGCATGGCCCAGGGCAAGCACGGCAAGCATATCTGGGCCTATGAATACCCGCCCGGCGTGCCGTCGCGCCGCCTCGGCAAGCAAGCGCAGACGGTGGATGAAATCCGCGAGAACTTCGGCGAACTGATGGGCGATGTCTTTGGCGACCAGCTGGGTCTTGGCGAGGGCGATGGCCAGTTCAGTGCCCGCGCCCTCAAGGCAGCCGGAGCCGCCATCCGCGCTTTGCCTGCAGGCACTCCCATGGAAAAGGCCATGGAAGCTTCATTCTTTGCCATGAAGGACGCGGTAGAAAAAGACGGGGCCTACTTCCCGATGATTCCCCCCGAGTTTCGTGCCACCATGGGCGATGACTGGAATGTGTTCCCCAATCTCAGTGTGGTGTGGGGTGCCGATGGCACGCTGATCTTCCGTGGCCGCCCCGACCCTGAAGACCCTTACAATCCCGACGCAGCCATTCTTGATATGATCAGCCTCATCCATTGGGGGCCTGGCAAGGCGCCGGTGGTGGAGACTGAATATCTGGATGACTGGCGCAACCAGAAAGCCAGCATCCCCAAGCTGTTGCAGCAGGATCTGGGCAATGTGGAGGATGTGCAGCGCGGCATGCACTCCGTTGGCTTGCGCGGTCTGCGACCCAATCCGGTGCAGGAAGTACAGATCAGCCATTTCCACGAAGTGATCAACGACTATCTGTTTTCAAAGTGAAAGCCTCTTACCGAAGTAGAGTACGGCGATGAACAATAATGATAAACATGCGGCCTCCTATGTGCTGGAGCCGTTGCGAGTGGATAACAGCGATGCCATCCAGTGGCAGGAAAGCACCGATGTGCTGGTGGTGGGCTATGGTGGCGCCGGTGTCTGCGCCGCTCTCGAAGCCCGCGCCCAGGGTGCCGATGTGCTGGCCCTGGACCGTTTTGAAGGGGGTGGCGCGACCACGCTCAGTGGCGGCATCTACTACGGGGGAGGAACCCCCTACCAACATGAGGCCGGTTACAACGATACGCCGGAGGAGATGTATAACTACCTCAAACAGGAAATCGGCGACGCCGTGCGTGATGAAACCTTGCGGCGTTTTTGCAACCAGAGCAGCACCAATATGGACTGGTTGTGCAGTCACGGTATCGGTTTCGGCTCCAAGGTTTACGAGGGCAAGCGCTCCTTTCCCCCCAAAGGCTACGACATCTACTATTCCGGCAACGAGTTGAGCCCGGAATTTGAAAAAATTGCCCGCCCTGCGCCCCGTGGTCACAAGGTGGCGGGCCCTGGCTACACCGGCTCCACCCTGTTCAATACCCTGCGCGATTCGGCGCACGGCAAGGGTGTGCGCTTTCAGGGTCACACGGTTGTGACCCGTCTGATTCTCGATAGCAGCAATCAGGTTGTCGGTGTCGAGGCTCTGCGTATCGAACCCGGCAGCGAGGGCTGGAAAAAGCATTTGAAGATTATTCGCAAGGTGAATGCCTACCAGCGTTTTATCGAGAAAGCAGCCCTGGACGCGGCGGAAAAAGTACGTGCGGTGGAACAGCAGTATGGTGTGCCCATCCGCATCCGTGCCCGCCAGGCCGTGGTGCTCACCACCGGCAGTTTTGCCTTTAACCGCGAAATGATCAGCCATTACGCCCCCAAGTTCAGCAAGGCCATGGCGCTGGGCACCATCAGCTGCGATGGCAGCGGGGTGGTGATGGGTCAAGGTATCGGCGCTGCGCTCGGCCATATGGACTCCGTGACCGCCTGGCGCACCATCAGCCCGCCGGTGCAGTTTGTGCAGGGTATCGTGGTCAACAGGGAGGGTTGTCGTTTCGTTGCCGAAGATGTCTACCTCGGTCGTCTCGGCCACGAGATGGCACAGCAGACCGAAGAGCGCGCCTGGGTCATTATTGACAGCCACGCCTACTGGACCTCCTACAAGGACACCATCCCAAGACCTGGGGAAGAGGGCTATCTCGAATTCAAGGGGCCGCTGCTGATCAATCTGGTGAGCAACAGCACAAAGGGCAAAACCCTGGCGGATCTGGCCGCGAAGATTGGCGTGGATGCCCAGGGCCTGGAGGCCGAGGTGGCGCGCTACAACGCCGGTATTGCTGCGGGCAAAGACCCGCTTGGCAAGAAAAAATCCAACTGCCGCGAGATTGGCAAGGGACCCTACTATGGCATCGACATCTCGGTGGGCAGCCAGAAATTCCGCTGCCCCACCATCCCCATGGGCGGGCTGGTGGTGGATGAAGACAGCGGCCAGGTATTGCGCGAAGATGGCTCAGCCATAGCCGGGCTTTACGCCGCGGGGCGCGCTGCGGTGGGCATTCCCTCAGGTTTTTATGTGAGCGGATCATCCATCGCCGACTGTGTCTTTTCCGGGCGCCGCGCCGGCCACAGTGCTGCGCAACTGGCCACCGACAAGGCTGAGCGGCAGGCCAGCATGGCCGCTGGAGCCTAAAAAAAGGTCTGAGAATTCAGGGTGTGACGCTATTCAATAAAAGGAGAAACCAGTGACCGATTCAACAACAGGGCAACCGGATAAAGCTGTGCTGATCGACATGTACAGCAAGATGTCCCTTATCAAACAAAACGACGAGCACGCCCGCAAGCTGCTGATGTCGGGCCGCCTGCCGATGATCTACTACTCGCCCCGCGGCCAGGAAGTGATTCCCTCGGCGGTGTCGGTCAATCTCAATCAGGATGACTATATTTGCACCATCTACCGCGGCACCCACGACATGCTCGCCAAGGGTGTGCCCTTGGATGCGCTGTGGGCGGAGTTGGCCGGACGCGCCACCGGCACCTGCAAAGGCAAAGGCGGCCCCATGCACATCACCCATCCCGAAAGCGGCTGCATGATCACCACCGGCATTGTCGGCTCCAGCATGCCCATTGCCAACGGCCTTGCTTTGGCATCCCAGGTGAAAGGCGATGGCAAGGTGACTGTCGCCTACTTTGGCGATGCCGCCTCCAATATCGGTGCCTTCCATGAAGCACTCAATATGGCCTCGGTGTGGAAACTGCCAGTGGTGTTTGTGTGCCAGAACAACCGCTTTGGCGAGCACACCCGTTTTGAAAAGGCGACAGCGGTAGGAAAAGTCTCAGACCGCGCCGCTAGTTACTCCATGCCCGGTATTCATGTCGACGGCAACGACCCCCTGGCGATGCACGCGGCGGCCAAAGAGGCCATCGACCGCGCCCGCAACGGCGGCGGCCCGACCCTGATCGAGGCCATGACCTTCCGCTTTTACGGCCACGTGTTTGGCGATGCCGACGGCTATATGGACAAGGCCGAGAAGGAAGCGGCGATGGCCGCCGACCCGGTGCCGCGCTACCGCCAGTGGCTCATTGACCAGGGTCATGCCAGCGAAGCCGATCTCGGCGCCATCGACGCAGGGCACGAAGTGAATATCAAGTCGGCCATCGACAAAGCCCTGGATGCGCCCTGGCCGGATGTGTCGGAACTCTACAAAGACGTCTTTATCAACGACCTGGCAGCGGTATAAGGGGAACAACCATGAGCAAGCAAATCACTACCCTCCAGGCCATCAATGAAGCCATGCACCACGCCATGGCCGCCGATCCCACCGTTATGCTGTTTGGTGAGGATGTGGCCGACCCGGAAGAGGGTGGCGTCAATGGCGCCAGCAAGGGGCTGTCGACCAAATTCGGCGACCTGCGGGTGCGTTCAACACCCATTTCCGAACAGGCCATTATCGGTGCCGCCATCGGTGCTGCCATGGCAGGTATGCGGCCTGTGGCCGAGATCATGCTGATGAACTTTATGACCGTGGCGATGGACATGATTACCAACCACGCCGCCAAACTGCGTTTTATGTCCGGCGGCCAGACCGCAGTGCCCCTTACCATTCGCTGTACTACCGGCGCGGGTTTTGGCACGGCTGGCCAGCACTCCGATTTTCTCGAGGCCTGGTTTGCCCACACCGCAGGTTTGAAAGTGGTCACTGGTGCCAGCCCGGCGGAAGTCTCCGGCCTGCTCAACTCCTGCATCTTTGACGACGACCCCTGCATTTTTATCGAAAACCTGCCCGCCTACTGGCAAAAGGGCGATGCCCCGACCGACCCGGGTGCGCGTATTCCCCTCGGCGTGGCGCGCATTGCCCGCCCCGGTGATGATGTCACGGTAATCACCTATGGCCCGCAGGTGGCAGTGGCCCAGGCAGCGGCGGAAACCATGGCGGCTGAGGGCGTGGGTGTTCAGGTCATCGACCTGCGCACTATCGTGCCCTGGGACCGCGAGACGGTTCTGAACGCCGTGGCCAAAACCGGCCGCGCGGTGGTGACCCACGAGGCGGTGAAGGCCTTTGGTGTCGGCGCCGAGATTTCCTCGGTGATCCACGAAGAGCTGTTCAGCGATCTGAAGGCAGCAGTGCAAAGAGTAGGTGCACCCAGCTGTGCCGTACCCTATTCAAACCCGCTGGAAAAAGCCTTTGTGCCGGATGCCGACAAAGTATTGGCGGCGATCCGCAAAACCCTCAATTAATGTTCGACCCCTATTTTTCTCGACAGAGTTGGAGAACAGTAAATGACAATCGACGTTCTGGTGCCCAAAATTGGCTTTTCCATGGCGGAAGGCACCCTGACAGAATGGCTGGTGGACGATGGCGCGACAGTCAGCGAAGGCCAGCCCATCTACAGTTTGGAAAGTGACAAATCCATTAACGAAGTGGAAGCGCCAGCCAGCGGCGTGCTGAAAATCCTCGTGCAACCGGCCGATGATCCCATCCCGGTGGGCACCAAAGTGGCGGAGATCGGGTAAGCTGATGGCCGAGCAAAAACCCTTCTGGGAACAACTCCCTCCCTGGCCGGAGGGGGATTTCAGTGTGTTCGGCGAGGTGGAAGAAACCTCCCTGTCGCGCATCCAGACCCTCACCGCCAGTTTTATGAGCCGCAACTGGCTGACCATTCCCCACGTCACCCACCACGACGATGTGGATACCACGGCGCTGGAACAGCATCGCCAATCCATGGCGGTGAAGCTCTCCCCCCTGGTATTTATGGTCAAGGCCCTGGTGGATGCCCTGGTGGCATTCCCGCGTTTTAACGCGTCGCTGGATGGCAGCGGCAAAAAGCTGATACTGAAAAAATATTTTCATATCGGTATTGCCATCGATACGCCCAACGGATTGCTGGTGGGGGTGGTGCGGGACTGCGATAAAAAAGATCTGGCCCAGCTTGCGGACGATATTGCCCAGTTGTCTGCCAAAGCCCGGGACAAGGGCCTGTCGATGGCGGAAATGAGCGGCGGCTGCATGACCATCAGCTCCCTCGGCGGCATTGGCGGTACGGGTTTTACCCCGATTATCAATGCCCCGGAAGTCGCGATTCTCGGCATTACCCGCAGCGAGTGGAAACCCGCTCGCGGGGAGGGCGGTGAACTGGTATGGCGCCACAAGACGCCATTCTCGCTCAGCTACGATCACCGGGTGATCAATGGCGCCGATGCAGCGCGCTTTCTCAGGCACCTGGATGCTGTGTTGGCGAAACCTGAACTTCTTGCTGTCTAAACTTTATGGGTAATCAGTCAGGAATTGGATGTAAGCAACCATGAACCAGTTAATTCACCAATCTGAATGCAACGGAGGAGGACAATGAAAGTACGAGTCCCCAATATGGATTTTTCCCGCATCCGCGCACTGTGGGCGCCGGTGCCTGAATTCGCCCAAAGCTACAATGCATTTTCCATTGTGCCCGCCCATATTGAGCCCTATCTGATGAAGGTCATGCGGCGCGCCAAGGATGTGCTCGACCCGAAACACGAGCAACTCCACGAGGAGATCGCCATCTTCAACAAACAGGAGATGGAGCATTGCAAAAACCATGTTGCCTTCAATCGTGCGCTTTATGATCAGGGTTATGGCGATCTGCGCGAGGTGGAAAAACCCTACCAGCAGGATTATGTGCGCTTTCTGAAGGACAAATCCCTGCGCTTCAATGTGGCCTATTGCGAGGGTTTTGAAGCCATGGGCTCAGCAGCTGCCCAGGTATTTTTTGAAGATCTCGACGGGTATCTTGATGGTGCCGACAGTGAGGCCGTTGATTTGTGGAAGTGGCACCTGGCGGAAGAATTCGAGCACCGGGAGGTTTGCTACAAGGTGTACAAAACCCTTTATGGCAACGGTCCCTTTGCATATCTGTACCGCATTGCCGTATTTATCTATGCGATGACCCATATTGGTGGTTATACCGCCAGAGCGCAAAAATACCTGATCGGCGTTGACCGGGCATCGATGTCGGAAGACGAGCGCCAGGCCTCCATTGCCCGCGAAAAGGCGCTGGGCAAAAAAGTCGCTTCTTCCAGCAAGAAATATCTCTTCCAGGTGTTTTCCCCGTTTTACGATCCTGGCAAGAAAAAGCCCTCGCCCGGCATGCAGGAGATCCTTGATCGCTACGATACTTCCAATACTGTGACCCCCTGAATCAGATCCCGGTGAAAGCCGGGATCTTTTTTACAACTCCTTTTTTATTATTTCGATAATACCTATTGCAGCAGGTGCAGGATGACTATTCCCAAGGATTACAGCTACCAGGAATCCCCCAGCGCGTTTGTCAATCATGTTGGCAAGATCTATCACAAGCGCAGCACTGCTGCGGATGGCGGTGAAGAAGTGTGGACTGCCCTCGAAATACAGGATCACCACGTCAATACCTGGGGTTTTTGCCACGGTGCAGTGATGAGCAGTCTGGCGGAAATGGGCACTGCCGCGCCGGCCTGGGATCCCGATGGTCCTCCGGTGGTGGCTATCGAAATGAACATGCAATTTATCAGGGCGCCGAAACTGGGCCAGCTCCTTGAAGTGTGCGGCACTGTATCCCAGCGCACTCGCAGCCTGGTGTTTTGTCAGGCCCGGGCCTATGCCGATGGCGAGCTGGTGTTTACCGCTTCCTCCATCCAGAAAATCCTCAAAGCGTGACTGTGCCGGGGTTGGCAGCCCTGGTCACTGACCCAGGGATCTCTTGACCATGGGCCCGAGCCGCAACGCTGTGCTGATTCTCGCCCTCAGCCTGCTGTCGGCCATTACACCCCTTGGCATTGATATGGCCCTGCCCGGATTTGCCAGCCTGGAGAGTGATCTGGGATTGGCGCCGGGCGCGGGGGCCAATACCGTCAGTATCTTCCTGCTCGGATTCGCCCTGGGTCCGCTGTGGTTTGGCCCGCTTTCCGACCATGTGGGCAGAAAACCCGTGCTTTACGCAGGCATACTCCTGTTTTCGACCGGTGGCCTGCTGTGTTATTTAGCGGACAGCGCCTGGCTGTTTTTCGCCGGGCGACTGTTGCAGGGGGTGGGAGCGGGTGTTTGCTCGTCCATTCCCCTGGCGATAGTGCGCGACAGTTTTGAAGGCTTGCAGGGCCGTCGTGTCCTGACCCTAATCACCCTGGTGATGGGCGTGGCACCCATTGTTGCCCCGGTGATAGGGGCTGCGGTTGTCGCCACACTGGGGTGGCGCCATGTGTTCTCCATTCTGTGGATGACAGGTGCTGTGCTGTTGCTGTTTGTTATCCTGGGTTTGCGCGAAACGCGCGTCGCCACGACAGCGCGAAATCTCTCCTTGCGGCCTATGCTGGCGGCATACCGCACAGCGCTGGGCAATCGGGTGTTTGTCGGCTATGGCCTCGCCAACGGTTTCAGTGTGGGCTGCATGTTTGCCTTTATCGCATCTTCACCGGCTGTGTTTATGGGCCGGTTTGGGGTGCCAGCGGCGACTTTCGGACTGATATTTGCCGTTATTGCCGCGGGCATTATTGTCGGGGCGACGCTCAACGACAGGCTGTTGTCACGAGCCTTGCCTCCCGCTGGCGTACTGGCCGCTGCACTGTTTGGCAGCCTCGCTTCTGCGCTGTTGCTGCTGGTATCTGCTTTGGCAGGGATTGCCACGGTGACTTCCACCCTTGCCCTGCTGGTGCTGAACAATCTGTGCAGTGGCATGATCCGACCCAATGCCACCCACGAGGCCATGCAACCACTGCCCCATATTGCGGGCAGTGCATCTGCACTGTTTCGCGCTGTACAGATGCTGCTGGGCGCCATAGCGGCAGCGGCGGTCAGCACAGTTGCTCCCGCCCATGCCCTTCTGGCCATGGCGGGGGTGATGAGTGGCACAGCGCTGGTCTCGCTGCTGATGTTCTGGTGGGTGTCAGTGACAAGATCATCACAGGATATGAGCGGATAAGGTGTTATCGCCATGGGCAGAACGCTGCCCATCGTCTTGACATGCTAAAATATTAGTATTATAAAAGTGCTCGCAGTGTTGATGGCTAAGGTTTCAGCGCGTCAATCATCCCTGGTCCGAATAACAACGAGGAGTGAGTGTGATAGCAACGCAAGTGCTGGTTGTTGGTGGGGGTCCGGTGGGTATGACCCTGGCCAATGCGCTTGCCTTTTATGGCGTGCGATCCGTACTGGTGGAAAAAAACCCGGGCACTACCACCCACCCCAAGATGGATATCACCAACGCTCGCAGCATGGAGATTTTCCGCAAAACCGGTTTGGCCGACGCACTGCGGGCAGTGGCGATACCTGACGAAAATCCATTTGATGTGGCCTGGATCACCAAACTCAACGGCCATGAACTGCATCGTTTCAGATACCCCAGTGCCGCCGAGTCTCTAATTCAAATTCGGCGGAAGAACGATGGCACACAGCCGTCCGAGGCCCCGATGCGGGTTTCCCAGGTGCTTATCGAGCCGGTTCTGAAAACAGCCATAGAGCAGAACCCCCTCATAGAAGTGATGTTTGGCTGGGCATTTGAATCTTTCACCCGGTGTGAAGAGGGTGTGACGGCACAGGTTGTGGATGGCAGCGGCAAGCGCATGAACATCAGCGCGGAATATCTGGTGGGTTGTGACGGCGGTGGCAGCCTGGTGCGCAAACAACTGGGCATATCCCTGTCGGGCAAGGCGCAGGTTTCACGGCGTTATATAACCCATTTCCGCTCTGATGCTCGCCAGCTGTTGCAGCGCTGGGGCAAGGCCTGGCATTACCAGTCAAACCTGGGAACCCTGGTGGCACAGAACGACCATGACACCTGGACACTGCTGTCGCGCATTCCTGACGATGTCGAACCGGAAGACGTTGATCCTGCCCGGCTGATTGAGACATTCGTCGGCGAAAAAATTGCCCACGAGATTCTGGTGGCCAACAGCTGGAGCCCCCATTTGCTGGTGGCTGACAGTTACGGGCAGGGCAGGGTATTGCTTGCCGGTGATGCAGTGCATCAGTACATACCCACTGGCGGCTATGGAATGAATACCGGCATAGGCGACGCTTTTGATCTGGCCTGGAAACTTGGCGCGCTGGTGCAGGGATTTGGCGGCGAGCAGCTGCTGGCCTCCTATGAAAGCGAGCGCCGCCCGGTGGGGCTGGCCAACTGCACAGGGTCGGAAAAACACAATCAGGTGCGGGTGCAAATTGCCGGGCTGTATACGCCTGAGCTGGATATCGACAGCGACCAGGGAGAATTGCAGCGGCAGAAAGTTGCGGCCAGTATCGCCGCGATCGGCAATGCCGAAAACGAATGTGCTGGCCTGGAACTTGGCTACTGCTATCGCGATTCGCCGATCATCTGTAGCGAAGACAACGCCAGTCACAGTGGCAACCGCTTAACAGTCGATGACCCGCTCGAGTACCGCCCGTCAACCGAACCGGGCGCAAGGTTGCCGAGCGTGTTTCTCGGCGACGGCAAAAATATTTATCAGCTGCTCGGCCCCTGGTTCACCCTGCTGTGTTTTGAATCCTGCGACACCGAAATGGTCGACGCTGTTGCAGCAAAAATGGCTGTTCCCCTGCAGATAACCCGCATTGATTTACCTGGCTACAGTGACATTTATCACTCTGCCTGTGTGCTTGTCAGGCCTGACCAGCATGTCGCATGGCGCGGCGCAATGCCTGTTGACGAGCAAAGTATTGAAAGAATCTTGTCGCGGGTGGTGGGAAAAATGGCTGTTGATAATGACAACATTGGCTGCCCGGATAATAGCTGTGTCAATCAATACACCTGATCATTGTGAGTGAATTAATAGGGCGGACAAGCAAAGACAATTCAGCCTGAAAACTAACCAGTAACACCAATATTCAAAATCATAATTAAGGATGAGGTATACGTGGACAAGACCGGATATATCAACAGCAATACAAATCGCGGCAAATTGCTGTGCCGCAATCTGCTGGCAAAATACCTTGTAACCGCTTTGCTGGGATCAGGATCGCTGATGATGGCAAGCCATGCTGGTGCTCAGGGGCTGGAGGAGATTATTGTCACCGCCCGAAAACGGGCTGAATCTGTGCAGGATGTGCCTATCTCTATCAGCAGTTTTTCCGGCGAAGATCTTGAAGCCAGCGGCGCGACCGATATGTCCGGCATTGGCTTTCACACACCCAATATGCTGCTCACAACATCGGCATCCAGTGATTCGACTGTAAAAGTGGCAATTCGCGGCCAGGCACAGAATGACAATATCGGCACTCTCGATCAGTCTGTCGGTATCTATGTGGACGATGTGATCTGGGCGCGTCCGGTGGGCCTGAACATGAACCTGGCGGATATCGACAGGGTAGAAGTATTGCGCGGCCCGCAGGGCACCCTGTTCGGGCGCAACACCACGGGCGGCGCAGTGCAGGTGTACACCAAAAACCCGGAATTTTTTACCGAGGGCCGCGTAGCTGTTAGGGTTGGCAATTACGAGCGCGGCGACTACAGCCTGATGTTCAACACACCGCTTATCGATGACATGCTTGCGCTGCGCGTCAGTTACGACGCCCAGAAGCGCGACGGTTGGCAGGACAACAAACTCTTTGATTACCAGCCCGGTCAAAAAGATACGCAAAATATGATTGCGAAATTATTGTATAAACCGTCGGACACTTTTGACTTGCTGCTGAAACTGGACAGGTCGGAAGGGGATTATCTGACCCGTGGCCAGGTCATGACCTTTTTTGATGGCGGTGCCCCGGCGTTCGGCGGCGCTGATCCGGTAGCGGTATTTTCCGGTGGGGCACAAACAGGCTTTGATTTCGTCACGGATGACTATTCAAACGTCAGTGAAGGCTTTAAGCCGAAAACCACCTGGAAGCATGAGGGTGTAGGCCTTACCTCAAACTGGGTGATCAACGACGATCTGGCCGTCAAGGCCGTTGCCGGTTACCGCGAACTCGACGAAAAATCCTTCGGCGATTACGACGGCACGCCTTATCCAATTCTGGATATTTTTATCGGCCAGGAAGGCCACCGCATGATGAGTGGCGAGATCAACGTCAATGGCAGCGCCCTGGACGACCGGCTGCAGTGGACTACCGGAGCCTACTATTTTAATGAAGAGGGCGGTGACCGCGCCTGGGTGGCCTTTGGCCTGCCCATTCGCCAGGCGCAGTTTGGCGATACTGAAAACAGCAGCAAGGCCATTTTCGGCCAGATGAATTATCGCTTTACTGAACAGCTGACCGCTACGCTGGGGCTGCGTTACTCAAAAGAGAGCAAGGATCTGCTGTCAAAAAACCATGGCGCCGATTCTGTTACCGGTGATTTTCTCGTCTGTTCCATTCCGACCCTTTACACCGGGGTTGCTGATCCCACTGATGAAGCAGGTTGCCAGGCGCGCTTCAGCCGCGAGGATGATTCTGTCGATTACACCCTGATGCTCAGCTACAACCTCAACGACGATAAAATGGTTTATTTTAAAACCGGCAGCGGTTTCCGCAGCGGCGGCCAGAATCTGCGCGGCGGTGATCCTTTCGGGCGTGACTCTGCAGGCTCCATTGCATCGTTTTCCTCCTTTGACCCGGAAGAGGTGGTTGAGTATGAAATCGGTTTCAAGGGTGATTTCCTCAATTCCCGTTTGCGTACCAATGTGGCTGCTTTCTATTCCAGCTATGAAGATATCCAGCGTTCAACCATTGTGCCGGTGGGCGGCGTAGCCACGCTGGTATCGAACGCAGCGGAGGGCAATGTACATGGTCTGGAAGCTGAAGTCACCAGGGTGCTCACCCATAGCTGGGATCTGGGCGCCACCTTCGGCTGGACCGACGCCTCCTACGACAAGTTTCTCGACTTTGATGCCCAGGGCAATCCCAAGGACCGGAGCGACGAGCCCTTTATTGCCACCCCCGAGTACTCCTTCAGCACCTGGACGGTATACCGCATTCCGGTGCAAACCGGCGAGCTGTCGGTGCGCCTCGATTATTCCTGGCTGGATGAGCATGTCACCTTTGCTTCGACCCGGCTGGAAGGCAGCTATACACCCGCCAAGGGCCGCATGAACGCGCGCCTGCAATGGGATCTCAGCGACAGTGTCGCGCTGGGTTTGTGGGGCAAGAACATTACCAATGAACGCTACCGGGAATACGGTATCGAACTGTTTGACAGCAACGGCTATGCCCTTGGCATCGGCAATGAGCCGCGCACCTGGGGCCTGGATCTGGCCTACCACTTCGGCGGACGATAGAGTAGGATCAGACAGCGTATTCACCACCAAACATAATATAAATGGCCATCGGGCCAGGGGGTTGTAAGCATGACCAGCAGGGCTGATATACCTGACAGGATGTTTAAGATTCGGGACGATTTTATTCCCCAGGAGCGCTATATCTCCAGGGAATTTGCCGAACTGGAAAAGCGCAAGATCTGGCACAAGGTGTGGCAGGTGGCCTGCCGCGAGGAAGATGTGTCGGCTGTTGGCGACTACAGTGTCTACGACATTACTGACCAGTCGGTGATCGTGGTTCGGGCTGGCAAAAATGACATCCGCGCATTCCATAATGTCTGTCCGCACCGGGGTCGCAAGCTGCTGGAAGGCCAGGGAAAGATCAATAAATTCCACTGCGGTTTCCACGCCTGGCAGTGGAATCTGAACGGCGACAATATCCGCGTACTCGATCAGGAAGACTGGCAGGGTTGCAACGACATGAACCCTGAGGATGTGTGCCTGACGGCGGTGCGCACCGCCACCTGGGGCGGCTTTGTGTTTGTCAGTCTCGATCCCGATGGCGAATCCTTCGAGGAATTTATCGATCCGGTGCCGCAGTATGTGGATTGCCTTGAACTGGACAAAATGACTTTCGCCTGGGCGCTGACGGTGAACCTGGATGCCAACTGGAAAGTCGCCCAGGAAGCGTTTATGGAGAGCTACCATGTGTGGGGCACTCACCCGCAATTTATCGTCAATATCGACGAAAAAAATGCCAGCACCGGCATGGGGCGCCACGGCAAGCACTTCTATTTTTATGAGCGCCCGGTGGGCGCGCCGTCGCGCCGCCTCAACAAGCCGGTGCCCGATGATGTGGTGACGGGTTTCTCGGCGTTTTTGCAGTCTTTTTACGAACAGGTGGGCGATGAGAACGGCAACGGCCAGATGACGGCCCGTTCCATCAAGGCTGCGCAAAAAGCGCTCGAAACCGTCCCCCGCGATACCCCCTTTCCCGATTACATCACTATTGCCGTCGAAGCCATGAAGAAAAAAGCCGACGAAGTGGGCGCGCCGTTCCCGATGCCCACTGCGCAGCAAAAAGCCGATATGGGGGTGGACTGGAATGTGTTTCCCAACCTCGGTCTGGTGATGAGCTTTGATGGCTGCCTGATTTTCCGCGCCCGCCCGCGCGGTGATGATCCCAACCACTGTTACCTGGATATCTGGAGTGTGCTGTGCTGGGCCGATAATGAGTGCCCCGGTGTGCGCCGCGCCCACATCGACAATTGGCGTGATGAGGAACAGAAGAAGCTGATTCCGTCACTGCTGATTCAGGACACCGGCAATATCGAATTTGTCCAGAAGGGCATGCACTCCCTGGGCCTCAAGGGCTTGCGGCCCAATCCTGTGCAGGAGCGGCAGATTTCCAATTTCCACAAGGTCATCAACGATTACCTGCTGAAATAACCATAACTATAGGAATTTCCCATGTCCGACGCCCACAACAGGGTCGCTGACCCTGTCGCCCTCAGCTATGCCGAAGCGCCCATTGTGATCGATGACGCGGAACACTATTCCTGGGATGAAGCTGCCGATGTCATTGTCGTCGGTTACGGCGGTGCAGGTGTGAGCGCGGCTCTTGAGGCGCGCGCGCGGGGCGCCCAAGTGTTGGCCCTCGACCGCTTTGATGGCGGTGGCGCCACCACCCTGAGCGGCGGTGTTGTCTATGCGGGCGGTACCCGTTACCAGAAGCAGGCGGGTCTGGAAGATAATCCCGATATCATGTTCCGATACCTGAAAATGGAAATTGGCGATGTGGTGCGGGACGAGACCCTGCGGCGCTTTTGCGAAACCAGCGATGAAAATATGCAGTGGCTGGAAAATCACGGCGTCGAATTTGGCAGCAGTGTCTACACCGGCAAAAGTATCTATCCGCCTGCTGGGTATGACATCTACTTTTCCGGCAATGAAAAAGTCACCAGCTCGGCGAAAGTGGTGCCGTCGTTTCCCCGTGGTCATCGGGTGGTCGGTGACAAGTACACCGGCCATGTATTTTTCAACAAACTGAAAGAATCAGCGGCGCGGCTCGGGGTTGAATTCCGCAGTCATTGCCGTGTTACCCGCCTGGTAGTGACCGGGCAAAATGAAGTGGTGGGCGTGGAGATTGCGACCATCGACCCGGCCTCGGCGGATTACGCCGAGCACCAGAAAATGATCAAGCGTTTCAACACCTACCAGCGCTTTTTTGCCTCCACCACCCGCAAGGCGTCGCAACAGATTGCCGCGTTTGAACAGCGGGTCAGCAAGAAAATTCTGGTGCGGGCGCGCAATGGCGTGATTATCAGTACCGGCAGCTTTGCCTTTAACCGGGAGATGATCAAAAGCTATGCCCCCAAATACGAAGACACCGTGCCCCTCGGCACCCTGGGTTGCGATGGCAGCGGCATTGCCCTGGGCTACAGCGTGGGTGGCGATCTGGGCAAAATGGATTCGGTCACCGCCTGGCGCTCGATCAGCCCGCCCTACTGCTTTGTGAAGGGCATGGTGGTCAACCGGATGGGCAAGCGCTTTGTGACGGAGGATGCCTATGTGGGCCGCCTCGGTCATGAACTGGCCCAGCAGCCCGGTTGCCAGGCCTGGCTGATTATCGACAAGGAGATTTACCGCGAGGCGTTTCGCAGCGCCATTACCACCAAGGGTATCCCGATCTTTGAATATTCCGGACCCTTGCACCAGCTGCACAATCTGATTCGCTGTACCCGCAAGGCTTCCTCGATTGAGGCCCTGGCAAAAAAGTGTGGCATTGACCCTGGAGGTCTTGCCGCTGCGGTTCAGCGCTATAACGATGATGTCATCAAGGGCGAAGACAGTGAGCTGGGCAAGGGGAAAGATTATCTGCGCCAGCTCAAGGATGGGCCGTATTACGCACTGGATATCTCGGTGGGCAATCGCCGCAACCCGCTGCCGGCGATTCCCATGGGCGGCCTGATGGTTGACGAGGATACCGGCCATGTGCTGGACCGCGAGGGCAACAGTATTCGCGGCCTCTACGCCGCGGGCCGTGCTGCGGTGGGGATTCCGTCGGGGTTTTATGTCAGTGGTTCGGCACTGGCGGATTGTGTATTTTCCGGTCGCCGTGCAGCGGCCCATGCCGTGTCCGGGGTTACCGCCTCAGCCAATGCAGAGTCGGGCGCCAGCGAACAATCCACAGGCATCGCACGCTGATGAACGTGCTGGTTTTTGGCGCCTCGGGCTATCTCGGCTCACACCTGATTGATCACTTTATCGCAGCCGGTTATGACACCAGCGGTTTTTGTCGCACGCCGGTGGCGCCTGCACGCAACAACCCCCAATGCCATTATGTGTACGGCGACTTGCTTGATGTGGACAGTTTTGTGCCGCTGCTTGAACGCTACGATGTGATTATTCAGGCCGCACAGCTGAATCTGGATGAAGAGTTGCAGGCTGTCAGCGCCATGCTGGCCGCGATAAAGGGCAGCGGTAAAACCTTCATCATGACCTCCGGTACCGGTGTGCTGTCACAGCGCACCGATGGTGACTGGTCTGAAGATACCTTTGCCGAGGGAGATGATTTTGTGCCGTCAAAATATATCGGCGCACGGCTCGACACCGAAAATCTGGTGCGCGCCGCCACCAGCAAGGGTATCCGCGCCATGGTGGTCAGGCCGCCGCTGATCTGGGGCAATGGCGGCTGTCCGGTCATTGCCCAGCTGTATCAATCTGCGGCCACGAGTGGCGCGGTGTGCTATATCGGGCGCGGGCTCAACCTCTACAGCAATGTGCATGTGCAGGATCTCGCCGGTGTTTATCAGCTGGCAGTGGAAAAAGGCCAGCCCGGCGCGCTCTACCATGCGGTGTCCGGCGAACTCAATTATCGCTCCCTCGCTGAGGCCATCGCAGCACGTCTGGATTTGCCAACCCGCAGTGTCGATCTGGGTGAGGGTATCGAGCTGTGGGGCAAGTTCTCTGCTCTGGTGGCGTTTAGCTCCTGCAGCCGCTCCCGTTGCCCCCGCACCCGGCATGAGCTTGGTTGGTATCCCGCTACTGATCGCCTGGATATCCGCGACGATCTGGGGCATCCCAATTACATCGCGCAGGTGCAGCGATGACCGGCAACAGCGCTTTTATCGACGACTTCCGCGCCGCGCTGTTCGCCGATCCTGAACCCCTGATCATGGATTATGCAGGGCAGGATTTTTTCTCTCGTGGCGATATTGCCGCCGTGGGGCGCAGCATTGTCGCCCTGTTGCAAAATGCCAGTGTGCCGGGCGATGCCGCCATTGGTCTGGTGATCCGCAATCGACCCTTGCAGGCAGCGGCCATGCTGGGGCTGATAGCCGGGGGTTATTCCTACACCTCCATCTACGCTTTCCAGTCACCAGCCATGCTGGCGCGGGACGTGACGGAAACGCGCTTTGCCTGTGTGATTGCCGATGCGGAAGACTGGTCCCCGGAGTTGCTGGCTGCCACCGGGGCCATGGGTGCCGTGGGCATACGCCTTTCCCTCGCTGGGGCTGCGCGGGTGGAGGCCATTGATCCGACATTGATATGCACCGTGGCTGATTATCACCAGGTGGCAGATGGCGCCATTGAAATCCTTTCAAGTGGTACCACTGGAAAGCCCAAGCGCATTGTCTTTCCCACCCATATGCTGGTGCGGGCGGTGGACACCGTCAGGGCCGGGCAGATGGACGACACCAGGCCACCGGATATCTGTACCTGGCCCCTCGCCGGTATTGGCGGCTTGTGCAACCTGGTGGCCAATATTGTCATCAACCGTTATATGACCCTGCTTGACCGCTTCAATGTGCCCGAGTGGCTGGAGGCGGTGCGCCGCCACCGGCCCTCCTTTTGCAGCGGTCCGCCCACGGTTGCGAAAATGCTGGTGGATGCCAACGTTACCCCGGAGGATCTGGCCTCGGTCAAATACTTCTACGGCGGCAGCGCACCGATGCCGGAAAATCTCGAAAAAACCCTGCTGGAAAAATACGGTATCAAGACCGTGTGGGGTTACGGCGCCACGGAATTTTGCGGCACAGTGGTGAGCTGGAGCGCAGCTCTTTACGAGCAGTTTTACCCGCAAAAGCGCGGAGCTATGGGTAGAGCTTTGGCGGGTATCGGCGTGCGTGTGGTTGACCAGCACAGTGGCGAGCCATTGCCCAACGGCCAGATCGGCTACCTTGAGGCGAAAGTGCCAGCCATTGGCGAGCACTGGATCAGGACCACGGACCTGGCCCTGATCGACGACGACGGTTTTGTATTTCACAAGGGCCGTGGCGATGGCGCCATTATGCGCGGCGGTTTCAAGATACTGCCGGAAACCATCGTCGCCGCGCTGGTGGATCATCCGTCAGTGCTGGATGCTGCTGTGGTGGGATTGCCGGATGAGCGGCTGGGTGAGGTGCCGGTAGCGGCTATTGAGCTGAAGTCAGGCGCGTCGCTGATCAGCATTGATGAGGTTATGGATTTTCTGCGCGACCGGCTGGCGGCCACGGCACTGCCTGCACAGATCCGCATTGTTGATGTGTTGCCCCGTACCCCTTCCCTGAAAGCCGATCTCGCCGCAGTCAAAAATCTGTTTGCAAAAACCGATTAACGCATTTTGCCCCAAATTCTTACAGTGCCGCCGATGGCGTCATCATCTCCCGTCTGCCTTCAACATCTCTCGCACTCGTCTAATCCATCAGATTGAGCTGCTGCCCCAGTAACTGCCCGCCATCCACCACCACAATCTGCCCGGTGATATAGGCCGCATCGTCCGATGCCAAAAACAGCATCGCCTTGGCGATATCGTCCCCTTCACCGACCCGGCCTAGGGGAATGTTCTGCTCCCACTGGCGGATTGCCTCGGCACTCAGGGAGGCCTCGAATGAGGCGGACCTTGTGCCACCGGGTGCCACGGCATTAACCGTAATGGCGTCTTTGCCGAGTTCAACCGCCGCGCCCTGCACCAGTGAGTTGATGGCAGCCTTGGCGGCGCCATAGTGACTGACGCCGTAGAGATGATTGCGGTCGGCGCTCAGTGATGAGGTAAACAGAATCCTCGCTGACTCACTGCGGCACAGGTGTGGATAGGCGTCTTTGATCAGCCAGAAGCCGGTGTTGACGCTGACATCGAAAATTTTCTGAAATTCGCTGTCGTCCGTGCCCAGCAGCGATGTGTAGGGCAGGTAGGCAGCATTGTGCACGACGATGTCGAGTTGGCCCCACAGTTCGAGTGCCCGGTTCACGATGGTAGTGGCGCCGGCTCGTTCACCCAGGTCCACTTCTATCAGTGACGCCTCTCCGCCCAGGTTGCGGATGTCTTCCAGAACAGATTCCCCATGGCTGGCGGTGCGTGTGGCGATCAGCACCCTGGCGCCGTGTGCAGCGAACAGGCGGGCAATCGCCGCGCCTATGCCGCGGCCTCCGCCGGTGACGATGGCCACACGGCCCTGGAGACGGCGGGTAAGGAGAGTGGATTGCACACTGTGATCAACAGCAGAGCTGGTCATTATTGTTATTCCTGGTTATGTGATTGCTGGTGCAGATTTTCCTCAGGTTATTGGCCCTTTTTATTGGCAGCAGCCATTTCGTCGAGGCCCACGGTGACAATCTGGCCGCAGATGGCCCAAGCGTTGGCGTGGCCGAGGGAGTGGGTGTCAAAGGTGGTTTGCAGGGCATTGCTCATGCCCTGGGCATCGAGCGTCTGGTTGACAGCGCGCTTGGCCATCAACAGGGCATGGGGATGCATTTGGGAAATTTCCGCAGCCAGTGTGAGGGCCGCGGATTCAAGCTGGTCACGGGGCACTACGCGGTTCACCATCCCGAGGCGATGGGCTTCGTATGCATCGATGGCGCCGCCGGTAAAGAGCAGCTCCTTGGCCTTGCGGGCGCCGAATTCCCAGGTGTGGCCGTGGTATTCCACACCGCCGATGCCCATGCGGATCACCGGATCGCTGAAGCGCGCGTCTTCGGCGGCGATGATCAGGTCGCAGGGCCAGGCCAGCATCAACCCGGCGGCGATGCAGGCGCCTTGCACCGCAGCGATGGTGGGCTTGGGCAGGTCGCGCCATTTGCGGGAGTAGCCGAAAAAGTGCTTCAGCTCCCATTTGTAAAGCTTCAGCATGCCGTTTTGATCCACATCCGAGAACATCGATTGCCACGGCTCACTGTTGAACACATCGGGGTCGATATCGTGACCGGCAGAAAAATGCTTGCCGTTGGCCTTGAGGACAATGACCCGCACATCGTCATCATCCACTGCGCGGTCAAAGGCTTCGTCCAGTTCCTTGAGCAGGGCGGCGTTCTGGGCGTTGCGCCGCTCCGGGCGATTGAGGGTGATTACCGCCACGCGGTCGATGGTTTCGTATTCGATAAAACTCATGGTCTATCCTCAATGGGTTGTTCCGCCAGTATCGGTGGGAGTTACTTCTCGATCAACTAATATGCTAGCATCTCTATTAAAGGTCTCGCAAAGGATTTGCCCGTGACACTCAATATCAGACGGCCCTACTGGCGCTATATGAATAATGATGACAGCTATCACCTGAGTTTCAGCCACGTCGGCTTTTTTGTCACCGTCATGGACACCATGGTGGATTTTTACAGCAATGTGCTGGGTTTTTTTATCACCGACCGCGGCGTGCTCAATGGCCGTCCCATCACCTTTCTGAGTCGTGATCCCACCGAGCATCACCAGATTGTGATGGTGGCCGGGCGCGAGCCGGGGGCGCTGCAAAACATCAATCAGGTGTCATTCCGGGTGGGTTCGCTATCGCAGCTGCAAGCCCTGTACCGGCGCCTGGTGACCATGGGCGTGAAGGGCATGGACCCGGTGACCCACGGCAATTCATGGTCCATGTATTTTCAGGACCCGGAGGGCAATCGACTTGAAGTGTTTACCGAGACCGAGTGGTATATCTCCCAACCCCTCAAGGAACCGCTGGATCTGAACCTGCCGGAAGCCGAAATCCGCCGCCAGACCCTGGAGTTTTGCCGCGTACGTCCCGGTTTCAAGCCCATTGAGGAATGGCAGGCCGGGATGCGGGCCATGATGGCCGAAAAGCCCTAGGGCCATTAAGGTGATGAGCTCACGGCGAAATAGTGCCCGGCAGTCAATGGGGTGGCGGAAGGAAGGCGGGCTTCAACGGTTTTGAACACAGGCAGAGAAAAACAGGACGGTAATGACGGCCCAGGCTGTAAGCGATTATCTGAGCGTAGACGTGGTGGTCGTTGGTTCCGGCGCTGCCGGCCTGTCAGCAGCCATCCGTGCTGCGGCTGGTGGTCTCAGGGTTCTGGTGCTGGAAAAAACCGCATTTTTCGGCGGCAGTACGGCAATTTCCGGCGGCGTTGTGTGGATTCCCGCCAATTCAGCGATGGTGGAGCAGGGTGCTGCCGACAGTCGCGCTGCTGCCAGGATCTATCTGCAACAGACCTTGGGCGAAAAATTTCGTCCCCATTTGATTGACGCCTTTCTCAGCCACGGCCCGGCCATGGTGGACTTCTTCAATAGCCGCACCGAAGTGCAGCTGGCGCCCCGCATGTACGGCCCCGATTACCACTCTGAACTGCCCGGTGCCAGCAACGGTGGCCGCGGTCTCGACCCGCTCATGTTCGATGGCCGCAGGCTGGGCAAATGGTTTGCGCGCTTGCGCCCAGCCCTGCCGCAGATGACCATCTTCGGCGGCATGATGGTCAGCCGCTACGATATCGATCACCTCACCCATGCCTGGAAGCGCTGGCCGTCCTTTTTGCACAGCGTGGCTATTCTCGCCCGACACCTGCGCGACAGGCTCACCTATCCCAGGGGCACGCGCCTGCTGGCAGGGAATGGCCTGGCGGCGCGCCTGCTCAAGTCCGCCCTGGATAGCGGGGTTGAACTCAGGAGCGGGGTGAAGGTAACGGAGCTGGTCAGTGAACAGGGCAGGGTGGCAGGGGTTGTAGCCAGCCTTGAGGGGCGCCTGATGCGCATCCGCGCCAGCCGCGGCGTAGTGCTCGCCAGCGGTGGTTTTGCCGCCAACCCTGAGTTGGCTGCCCGGCATCTCAAGTACCCTGACCAGCATCTCAGCATGGCACCGGAGGGCAGCACTGGCGATGGCCTGCGCCTGGCCACAAGCATCGGGGCAATGCTGGGCACAGGCAATGCCAATCCGGCTTTCCTTACGCCGGTGTCGGTCTTCGAAAAAAATGGCGGCGGCCAGGTGCGCTTCCCGCACCTGATTCTCGACCGGCAAAAACCAGGGCTTATCGCCGTCAACAGTGAGGGCAAGCGCTTTGTGAACGAGGCGGATTCCTACCACGATTTTGTCGAAGGCATGTACCGCAGCCATGTACAGGTGCCTAGCATCCCGGCATACCTGCTGTGCGATTCACGATTTATCAGGCGCTATGGCCTGGGGCTGGCGCGACCCTGGCCTTTCAGCCACCGCTATCTGCAGCGATCAGGTTACCTGATCAAGGCGCCAACCCTGGCGCAACTGGCCGCTGCGCTGGTCATTCCCGAGGCTGCGCTGTTGCGCACGGTGGAGAGCAATAACGCAAATGCCGCCAGCGGTATTGACGAGGAATTTGGCCGCGGCAGCACTGAATACAATCGCTACCTCGGCGATCCCGACCATACACCCAATCCCTGCCTGGGCACTATCAGCCAACCGCCATTTTATGCAGTGAGGGTTTACCCCGGTGATATCGGCACTGCCACCGGGCTTGTCACCGATGAAAAATCCCGTGTTCTGGGCGCGTCTGGTGTGGCCATTCCAGGCCTCTACGCCTGCGGTAATGATATGAATTCGATTATGGCGGGACATTACCCGGCGGGAGGCATTACCCTTGGTCCGGCCATGACGTTTGGGTATATCGCTGCCGGTGAGCTGCTGGGTGAGCGTGACTCAAGTGGTGCACGTGAAGAGCCGCTGGCGGAAACGGGTGGAAAAGGTGGTTAGCCCCCGGGTTGGTCCATTTCGTTGAGAATGCGTTTTTCAGTAGCGAAAATATGGTGTTCCATGGCGCGACGGGCCTTCTCCGGGTTGTGTTCGACGATGGCGGCAATGATGGCCTCGTGTTCCTGATGGGCCAGTGTCAGGTTCAGGGCAAATACTGGCTGATTGGACAGCGCAACGTAAAAATCAGAACGGTCACCCAGGCTTTCAACCACCTCGGTGAGCAGTGGTGAGCGGGTGATTCTGCGCATTTCACTGTGCAACTTGCGGTTGAGTACCCGGTATTTCTCACCCTGTTTTTTCGTATTGCCTTCCTCCTCGGTCAGCGATCCGATCTGGGCCGAGATCAGTTGCAGGCCGAGGATGTCATCGCTATCGGCGCGCGCGGCGGCGAGCTCGGCAATCAGAGCCTCGCCACTGGCAAACAGGCGGTAAAAATCATCAATCTCCTGCACGCTGGGGCTATGTACGCGACAACCTACCTGAGGCACGATCTCGATAAACCCTTCAAGTTTGAGGCGCTTCATGGCATCCATCACCGGCTGGCGACTGGCTCCCAGTTGTCCGGCGATATCCTCAATGGGCAGCCAGTCTTCGCCGCGCACCTGACCTTCAAGCAACATGCTCTTGATATGTTCGTAGGCTTTTTCGGCAAGTCGCATGGTATCTGGCTCCGGGGCAACAGTTGTGGCCCATGGTGATAATCGGGTCAATAGGCCTGTGAATCGTTCAGGCATAAATTTTAAAGCTAGAATTCTACCCCATACCACACTGCCTGACACTGATTGCTGCTGCGGGAGGTTTTTCAGGATGAAGTACATGCTTTTCGGGAAACGATGAGTGGTTGTCGGTCAAGGCTAATATGTTAGTATTCCATTATCGTTGCTGCCGGATATTGCTTCACGCAATAGCAGCATTCAGGCACCTGATAAGTATCCCCACAACAGACAGTTGACAATAATGACAATGGGCCAGGCTAACGGTTTAATCCCCGACGACCCCAACGCAGTGGCGCCGCTGCGTGCCTTGCAGGGCAGGCAGCCGGAATACCCGCCATGGTTCCAGTGGGCGATCAACCAGCCCGTGCTGCGGCAATTTGTGGAGGTTGATGGTGTTGCCATTGATACCCGCATTTGGGGAGAGGAGGGCAAGCCGGGCATCCTGCTGTTGCACGGCAACGGCGGCAATGCCGACTGGTGGGGTTTTATCGCCCCTTATTTGGCGCTGGATTACCGGGTGGTGACCTTCAGTTTTTCCGGCTCGGGGGATTCCGGCTGGCGCGACAGCTACAGCGCCGAAAGCTTCGCGCAAGAAATCATGGCAGCGGCGGAATCAGGCGGTTTGCTGGGCGGTGAACACAAACCGGTTATCGTGGCTCACTCCTTTTCCGGTGCGTTTGCGCTGCTGTCAGCGGCTCGCCACGGCGAACAGCTGGGAGCGCTTTATCTGGTGGACAGCGCCCTCAAACTGCCCAAAGGGTTCAACGCGCTGGAACGCAAAAACCCCAACCGGCTCTATCCCTCGATTGACGCAGCCCTGCAACGCTATCGCTTTTCGCCGCCCTATATCTGCCACAATGCCTACATTGCCGACTATATCGCCAGGCGGTCACTGCGCTTTGAAGATCGCGATAGTGAATCCGGCTGGTGCTGGTCATTCGACCCGAACATGATGAGCAAGCTGGGTTATTCTGCGGATACGTCCCCCTGGCTGGATCAGGCGCGCTGCCCGCTGGCGTTTATCTGGGGTGAAACTTCATCGTTGTTCCACGGTGAAGTGGCAGACTTTATGTTTGCCCTGGCGCCAGCCAGCACCCCGCGCATTGCCATCCCGGATGCCGGTCACCATGTGATGGTGGATCAGCCCCTCGCCCTGATCGCGGCAATTCGCGCCCTGATGGCTGGTGCTGGCCAACAACAATAATCATTGTGCTCTGACAACAAGAGCCGTTTTCTGGAGCTGATAACCATGTCTGATACCGAAGACAGAATTTACGAGTTGCGCTTTTACAACGTGGCGCCGGGCCGCGATGCCGATATGCGCAGTCGTGTCCAGAACGATCTCGCCTGGCTGTTTCCGCGCCACGGCATTCGCCCCATCGCGGGCTGGAGTGCCATTTCTGCGCAATCGCTGCCGATGTTTATCTACATCACCCAGTGGCGCAACATGATTGAGCGCAACCGCCACTGGGCGGGTTTTTATGCCGACCCGGACTGGCAAGAAGTGCGCAACCGCACCAATCGCGGATCAGAACTGGTGGAAGATTACGAGATTTTCTTTTTGCGGGAAATGTCTCCCTGGCTGCAACTGGCAAGCACCGGCAACGAACTGGATGAGCTGGTGATCCACCATACCCTGGTGGGCAAGGGGTTGGCCGTTGCCAATGCCCTGCGCGAAAGGGAACTGCCTGCTCTGGAAAAAAATGGGGCAAGGGTACAGGGCGCATTCGATGTGATGAGCGGTTGCCGTTTGCCCGCAGCGATTACGGTGCTGCGCTGGCAGGATTTTGCAGCGCGGCGTGAAGCGGAGCGCCTGCTCAGCAGTGATCAACAACTGCAACAGGCACGCGCCAGCGACCGCGAACTGTTCAATGCCAATCTGATCGGGCACAGCTCATCGTTTTTGCTGGAACCGGTGCCTGTTGACTGGCAATAACACGTTTTGTCACTGCCAGCCATGACCAGCGACATGACCAGCGAGGAGGCATCGCTTGCATTTCCAGTTTGATGACAGACTAAACAGCTTCAGGCAGGAGGTGCGGGATTTTGTTGCTGCGAATCTACCCGCACACATTGTCAACCGCCAGCGCCACAAATCCTTTGCGCCGGATGATCTGCACACCGCCGAGTGGCAAGCCATCCTTCACAAAAATGGCTGGTCGGTGCCGGGTTGGCCGCTGGAGTATGGCGGTACCGGCTGGTCGCCACTGCAACAGTTTGTGTTCAACGATGAATGCGCCGCCGCCGATGCGCCTGTTTTTCCCTGGGGGCCGAGGGATATGGTGGGGCCGATTATTTACACCTTTGGCTCTGACTACCTGAAGGAAACCTTCCTGCCGATGATCCGCGAAGGGCGGCACTACTGGTGTCAGGGGTTTTCCGAACCAGGCTCCGGGTCCGACCTCGCCTCCCTGCGCACTACCGCTGTCAGGCAGGGCGACAGCTATATCGTCAACGGCCAGAAAATCTGGACCAGTGGCGCTGCGGTAGCCAAATGGGGATTTTTCCTGGTCAAGACCGATACCAGTGGCAAGCCCCAGCAGGGAATTTCCTTCCTGATTATCGATATGTCGACACCGGGGATTAGCGTGCGCCCCATCCAGCAGATGGATGGCGATGACCACCTGTGCGAAGTGTTTCTCGACAATGTGGCAGTGCCGGTGGAGCACCTGGTAGGCGAGGAGGGCAAGGGCTGGACCTACGCCAAGGACCTGCTCGATCATGAACGCACCGGCAGCTCCTATATTTTCTGGAACAAGCGTGAGCTGGCCAAGGCGCGCGAAATTGCCAGCTCTGAAACTATTGACGGAATTGCGGTGATCGACAGCGAACCGTTCCGCTCGCGGCTGGCGCGCATCGAGGCGCAGCTGACCGCCCTCGAATGGTCGGTGTTGAGAATGCTCGCTGACGAGCAAACACCCTGGCATCCCTCCGCCCTGGCCTCGTGCCTGAAAGTGCGCGGCGCGCAGCTGCAGCAAAGTATTACTGACTTGCAGATGCAGGCTATGGGCAGAAAATCCCTGCGGTTTATTGCGCCACAACAGATGGCGGATTTTCCGGTTTCGACCCTGTGGCCGGATTATCTGGTGGGCAAAACCTCGGTGGCGCTGATTACCCGCGCCGCCACCATCTACGGCGGTACGCTGCAAATACAGCGCACGATTATTGCCAAAATGGCATTTGGAGTTTAGCCATAATGGATTTCAATCTGTCATCAGAACAGCAGATGCTGGCCAGCAGTGCCGAGCGTTTTATCCGCGACCAATATCCCTTTGAATTGCGTCGCACCGTAGCAAACGGCATGACGGGCTACAGCGATAAACAGTGGTCCGCCATGGCGGACCTGGGCTGGCTGATGCTCAATGTGCCTGAATCCTATGGCGGCCTGGGCAGTGATTATGCCGATACCTGCATCCTGATGCAGGCGCTGGGCAAGGGCCTTGTCAGCGAACCCCTGATCAGCACCGGGGTGTGGGCGGCAAGTCTGATTGGCGCCTGTGAAGACGAAGCGTTTAAAAAATACTGGCTGGAAGCCATAGCCAGCGGCGCGCAAAAATTCGCCATCGCTCACTTCGAAAATGGCCAGAGCATTAACAGTCACAAGATAACCACCCGCGCAGAAAAAGACGGCGATGGGTATGTGATCAATGGGCAAAAAACCGTGGTTTTTGATGGCCCTGTTGCCGATGCGTTTCTGGTCACTGCGGCTGAAAACAGCAGTGGGTCGTTCAGTGTTTTTCTGGTCGATAAAAACACAGTCGGCTTGACCCTGGATAACTACCGGCTGATTGACGGCAGCGGCGCCAGCGATATCTCCTTTGACCAGTGCCGTGTGGCAGTGGGCAACCGCATCCTTGCCGGTCAGCGGGCCGCTGACAGTTTTGCGATGGCCAGTGATCGCGCCCACCTCGCCGCCCTTGCCTCCATGGTGGGCATTATGGAAGCGTGCCTGGAACTGGTTCCCGACTATGTGAAAAACCGCAAGCAGTTCGGCCAGCCCATCGCGCAGTTTCAGGTGATCCAACACACGCTGGCAGATATGTTTGTGGCGTACCAGGAGTCGCGCTCAATTCTTTTCCATGCCCTGGCCAATATCGATAATGCCGATACTCAAGCGCGGCAGCAGGCGCTGTCGGCTGCCGCCATGGTGATAGGCGACGGCCTGCAACTGATTACCGAACAGGGAATTCAGTTGCACGGCGGCTACGGCGTCACCGACGAATATGCCATCAGCCATTGCTACCGCCGTGGCCTGGTATTGCAGCAGTTTGTTGGCGATGATCATGCAATCCGTTTTTCCACAGCACCGCTGTCTGCACGGCAATCAGGAGAACGAACCATTGAGCGTTGAAGTCGATCCCCGGCAGATACCAGCGATATTGGCAATCCACCACCTGAAAGCGCGCTATTTCCGCTGCGTGGACAGCAAGGACTGGGAGACACTTGCCACCCTGTTTACCAGCGATGCCACGCTGTTTTTCCCCGAAAGCCAGAGCGAACCCATTGCTGTCCAGCTGGGTATTCCCTTTATTGCCGAGGCCCTGGCGGGTGCGGTAAGCATTCACCACGGTCATATGCCGGAAATCGAAATCCTCTGCGCTGATGAGGCCACGGGCATCTGGGCCATGGAAGACAGGATTTTCTGGCCGTCGGACAAACCCACCGTCATGGGGCTGGAATCACTGCACGGCTACGGCCACTATCACGAGATATACCGCCGGGTGGACGGGCGCTGGTTGATTCAATCATTGAAGGTAACCCGGCTGTGGACGCGGGGCATTCCTCCCGCGCGCGGGGTGAGCTGAAATGGTGCTGGCCGGTTTCGTTAACACAGAGCGAATGGATCGCAATCCATGATCGACAAAAGCAGATACACATTGGCCGAATCCGTGGCGGATATTGCCGATGGCGCCGTGGTGCTGGTGGGCGGATTCGGCATGGCCGGTATGCCCAGCGAGCTGGTGGATGCGCTGATTGAGCAGGGCGCCCGCGATCTCACCATCGTCAGCAACAATGCGGGCAATGGCGAGACGGGCCTTGCCGCGCTGATCAACAAGGGGCGGGTTAAAAAAATGATTTGCTCCTTCCCCCGTCAGGCCGATTCCCATGTGTTTGACGCTCTCTATCGTGCCGGTCGCATCGAGCTGGAATTGGTGCCCCAGGGCAACCTGGCGTGCCGCATGGAAGCCGCCGGGGCAGGGCTTGGCGCTATCTTCACACCCACCGCCTATGGCACTGAGCTGGCGGAGGGCAAGGAATGTCGCACCATCGACGGCAAACACTATGTGCTCGAATACCCGATCCAGGGCGACTACGCGCTGATCAAGGCCCACCAGGGGGATCGCTGGGGCAACCTCATCTACAACAAGTCAGCGCGCAATTTTGGCCCCATCATGGCGCGCGCGGCGCGTTGCACCATTGCCCAGGTGAGCGACATTGTCGGCCTTGGCGAACTGGACCCTGAGGCGGTCGTGACGCCGGGGATTTTTGTGCAGCGGGTGGTGGCGGTATGAGCGATAAATCCATAGCCAATGAGTCGATGATAAAACTGACTCGCGAACAGCTGGCGGCGCGGGTAGCGCTGGATATTCCCGAAGGCGCCTATGTGAATCTTGGCATTGGCCTGCCCACCCTGGTTGGCAATTACCTGCCCGGCGAGGGCGATTATTTTCTGCACAGCGAAAACGGTCTGCTGGGGATGGGGCCGGCCCCCGCCAGCGGCGAGGAAGATCCCGAGTTGATCAATGCGGGCAAACAGTATGTGACGCTGTTGCCCGGCGGCTGCTATTTCCACCACGGCGATTCCTTCGCCATGATTCGCGGCGGTCATATCGACATCTGCGTGCTCGGTGCCTTCCAGGTGGCGGCCAATGGCGACCTGGCCAACTGGCACACCGGCGATCCCGATGCCATCCCCGCCGTGGGTGGCGCCATGGACCTGGCGGTGGGAGCGAAGCAGATTTTCGTGATGATGGAACACCTGACTCGCAGCGGTGAGAGCAAGATCGTCCCGCAGTGCAGCTATCCCCTCACCGGTATCGGTTGCGTTAAACGCATCTATACCGATCTTGCGGTGATCGACATCACTGAAACGGGTTTGCGTGTAAGAGAAATGGTGGCGGGGCTGTCGTTTGAGCAATTGCAGGCATTGACGGCGGCCGATCTTGTCGACGCGACATGACCCTTGTGGATACAGCATAACTCTTGTGAACGCAAAATAAATCGGGAGAACCCCCTTTGCAAACCGTGTATATCTGCGACGCCATCCGCACCCCTATTGGCCGTTTCGGCGGCGCGCTGTCTTCCCTTCGCGCTGATGATCTGGCAGCGCTACCCCTCGTGGCCCTGCGCGAGCGCAACCCGGGAGTGGATTGGGATGCAGTGGACGATGTGATTTTCGGCTGCGCCAACCAGGCGGGGGAGGACAACCGCAACGTGGCGCGCATGGCGGCGCTGCTGGCGGGGTTTTCCGTGGCGGTGCCGGGCACCACCGTCAATCGCCTGTGCGGTTCGAGTCTCGATGCCATCGCCATCGGCGCGCGGGCGATCAAGTGCGGCGAAGCCGACCTGATTATTGCTGGCGGCGTGGAGAGCATGTCGCGGGCGCCCTTTGTGATGGGCAAGGCCAATACTGCCTTTTCACGCGACATGAAAATCGAGGACACCACCATCGGCTGGCGTTTTATCAATCCAAAGATGAAGGCGCTGTACGGTGTCCATTCGATGCCCGAGACCGCCGATAACGTCGCCCGCCAGTTCGCTATCAGCCGTGAGGATCAGGACGCCTTTGCCCTGCGCAGCCAGCAGCGTGCTGCTCAGGCATTGGCAGCAGGATTTTTCGACAGGGAAATTCTGCCGGTGGAAATACCGGGCCGCAAAGGCTCCAGCGTCATAGTCGACCGCGATGAGCACCCGCGAGGTGACACTACTGCTGCCGATTTGGCGCGCCTGAAGGGTATTGTCACTGCCGAGGGCAGCGTCACCGCCGGTAATGCCGCCGGGGTCAACGATGGCTCAGGGGCGCTGTTGCTGGCATCGGAACAGGCCGTCAGCCACTACGGGCTGACCCCCAAAGCCCGCATCGTGACCAGCGCGGTGGTGGGTGTGGAGCCGCGGATAATGGGTTTTGGCGCGGCACCGGCTATGGCCAAAGTGCTGCGTCAGTCGCAGTTGGCGGTTGCCGATCTGGACGTGATCGAGGTCAACGAAGCCTTTGCCGCTCAAGTGCTGGCGGTGCTGCGCAACCAGGGCATCGCTGACTATGACCAACGGGTCAATCCCAACGGTGGCGCCATCGCCCTCGGGCATCCTCTCGGTGCCAGCGGAGCCAGGCTGGTGACCACGGCCATCAACCAGCTGCACAGCTCTGGTGGCCGCTATGGCCTGTGTACCATGTGCATCGGCGTGGGGCAGGGGATTGCCCTGTTGCTGGAAAGGCTCTGACACAAGACTGAAAAAGCCCCCTGAATCTTTGCTTCAGGGGGCTTTTTTTTCGAACCTGTACCTTCCGCAGAAGCAGCGATCAGCGCCCGGTAAATTGCGGCTTGCGCTTTTCACTGAAGGCGTTGATGGCTTCCTGGTGGTCGTCGGTGAGGCAGGCGGCCAGGTTCTCGTAGGCCATGCCGATATCCATCATCGAGGCCGCCATCTGGCGCAGCGGGGTGTTGATGGTGGATTTGCTCCAGCGCAGGGACTGGGTAGGCATGCGCGCCAGGCGATCAGCGTAGGCATCGACCTTGGCGTCCAGCTCGTCGGCGGGCACCGCCTCGTGGATCAGGCCCAGCTGCTCGGCCTTTTGGGCATTGAACAGTTCGCCGGTGTACAGGTAATGCTTGGCGCGGCCATAGCCCATCAGCAGCGGCCACATGATCTGGCCGCCGTCACCGCTGATCAGGGCCACGTTGTTGTGGGGGTCGCCAAAGCGGGCGTGGTCGGCGGCGAAGATGATGTCGCAAAATACTGCGAGGGTGGAACCCAGGCCGATGGCATCGCCGTTAACCTTGGCGATCAGGATCTTGTCGCACTCGAGGATGGTGGAAATAAAGCGCTTGGCTTCGCGGATAACCCGGTAGAACTCGGTGGGATTGTCGCGCAGCCACTGCATGTAGGGGATGTCACCGCCAGCGCTGAATGCCTTGCCCTTGCCGCTGATGATGACCACGTCGCTGTCCGGATCGTCGACGATGTCGATAAACACGGTGCTCAGTTCAGTGTGGGCATCCATGGCCAGGCTGTTGAGTTTCTCCGGCACATTAATGGTCATGTAAAGAATCCGGCCGCGGCGGGTGAATTCAAAGCATTTGTATTTGTCGAGGCTCATGGGTACTCCCTGAAAGCGAGGATGAAGGTTCTGTTTGGGGTGGCGCAGGGCACAATGCCTCTGACACGGCTGCCGCTGGGGCTGGCATGTGCCGGGATAATAACTGACATAGTGTCACTTATCAACCGCGATGGCGCAACGCAGGGCTGGGCAAAATTGCCGGGAGCAGGATTGGCCTTGACCCGCAATAACTGACAAAATATCATTTATTGCTGCTGGTCCCGGCCAGTCAATTTTGAGATTACTTGAATAATCACTCTAACAGTCACTCAACCAGTCACGACAGGATGAGCATGAGCAGTACTATCCAGGCTTCAACCCTCCATGCGACAACCCTGTGGAAGCTTCTTGAAGCCCGTGCGGCGCAAACACCCAACCTCACCATGCTGATTGAAGCTGCCACTGATCGACACCTGACCTTTGCCGATTGCCTGCACAGGGCAGAACGTATGGCCGCAGGGCTGTATCAGCGGGGAGTCCGCGCTGATGATGTGATCGCCTGGCAACTGCCGACACGGGTTGATACCGTGCTCCTGGCCCTGGCTTTGGCCCGGCTTGGGGTGGTGCAAAATCCCATCCTGCATCTGTACCGGGAGCGGGAACTGGGGGAACTGGTGCGCCAGAGTCAGCCCTCGCTGCTGATCATTCCTGGGCCTGACGCAGCCTGTGACTACCCGACGATGGCGGCAAGTGCCTGCCCCGATGTGCCGCAACTGGTACTGAGCGGTGATTTGCCCGATGGGGATGCGTCGCTGTTGCCGCCGCCTTTACCGTCAGCTGCTGGCAGCGTGCGCTGGCTGTACTGCACGTCCGGCACCACTGCCGGGCCAAAGGCGGCGCGCCATACCGATAGTTCCGTCATGGCCGGGGGTTATACTCTCGGTCAATCCATGGGCGTTGAGCTGGGGGATATGGGCAGTATTGCCTACCCCTTTGCCCATATCGGCGGGGTGATGTACCTGACCATGATGCTGGCGGCGGGAATGTCGGCGGTGTTGCTGGAAAAGTTTATCCCCACTGTCGCTGTTGAGGCCTACCGCCGCTACGGTGTGACACACGCCGGAGGCAGCACGGCCCACTACCAGGCATTTCTGGCTGAACAGCGCAAAAATCCCGGTGAAAAAGTGATTCCAACCTTGAAGGTTTTGTCAGGTGGCGGCGCCGCCAAACCCCCGGAACTGGTTTATCAGGTCCAGCAGGAACTGCAGTGCAAGGTACTGCACGCCTACGGCATGACCGAGGCACCGCTGGTGGCCCACTGCACCTGGTCCGACAGCGATGAAGAGCTGGCCCACACGGATGGCTGCCCGGTGGCGGGTATGGAAGTGCGCATCATGGCTGAGGATGGCAAACCCGCCCCGGCGGGTGAAACCGGCGAGATATGGATTCGCGGTCGCAGCCTGTGCCAGGGTTACCTCAGCGCCGAGCAGACCGCCGCCGCCTTCACCGACGATGGTTTCTACCGTACTGGTGACCTGGGGGTGCAGCGTCCGACAGGCCATATCAGCATCACCGGGCGCATCAAGGACATCATTATCCGCAAGGGTGAAAATATCTCCGCCCGGGAAATAGAGGATCTGCTCTTTACCCATCTGAAAGTCGCCAATGTGGCAGTGATTGGCCTGCCCGATGCCGCCAGTGGTGAGCGCGTCTGTGCTGTGGTGGAAATCAGGGAGGGGCAGTCGGCCCTGACTTTCAGCGAGATGGTGGAGTTTCTCAACAGCCAGGGATTGATGCGCCAGAAAATCCCCGAGCAACTCGAAGTGGTTGAGGCACTGCCGCGCAACCAGGCCCTAAACAAAGTATTGAAGTACAAGCTGCGGGAGATGTTCTCGCAGAACACCTAATACTGGTTGCTGTTCGTTCGGGTTGCACCTAAAAGCCTTTGTCACGGCAGGAGTGCTGCCACGCACAACGTGAAACCTGTGCCGCATTTATGCTTAACTTACGCCCTCGTTCGCATTACTGATCAGAGGGTAAATAATGACAACAACGGACACAGAATCCATCCGCGCCCGCCTTGAGCCATGGCTGGCGGAGAAAATTCCCGCCACCAATCTCAGCCTTTCGCCCTTGCAGACTCCCGGCGGCGCGGGCTTTTCCGCCGAGATGTTTTTCACCACCGCACGCTATGAGGACGCCAGTGGCGCGACCGAAAAAGACCTGGTGGTGCGCCGCCAGATCTTCGGCCACGATCTGTTGATGAACGCGGATTTGCGCCACCAGTGGAACGTGATGGATGCCTTTGCCAAGCACACCGATGTGCGGGTGCCGCCGTTGGTGGGTATGGAAATGGACCACGCCATACTCGGCGCACCCTTCCTGGTCATGGAGCGGGTGCCCGGCCGCATCATCTCGCAAAATCCCAATTACAACCGCGAGGGCTGGCTGGCGGATTTGCCACTGGCAGAGCGCCACCGGGTGTGGAAAGGCGGCATCGAGAACATGGCCGACATCCACAAGGTTGACTGGCACAACGGTTTTGAATTCTTGCACGATCCTTCCCAAGGCGAGCCGGGCCTCGACCAGTACCTGAAGGGTGTCGGCGACTGGCTCGACTGGGCGCGTGCCGACCGCTCCTGGTCGGTGCTGGAAAGCGCCATGGACTACCTGCGCAATAATCGCCCGGCCAAAACCACCATCAGCGTGCTGTGGGGCGATCCGATTCCCGCCAACACCCTGTTTGACGACAACGGCAATGTGGCCGCCACCATCGACTGGGAAATGGCCGCCCTTGGCCCTGGCGAAATCGACCTCGCCTGGTGGCTGTTTTTCGACAACCTGTTCAGCGTTGGCTTTGGTGTTCCGCGCCTTGAGGGTTTGCCCGACCGGGAGGAGAGCATCGCCATTTACGAGGCCCGCGCCGGGCGCAAGGTAGAGAACATGCACTACTACGATGTGCTATCCACCCTGCGCATGTCGATTGTCTCCGCCCGCCAGGTGGACCGTCAGATCGCCCAGGGCAACCTCGCCGTTGACAACAGCGCCCACGTCAACAATCCCACCGCCGCCCGCCTGGCGGAGTTGATCGGCGCGCCGCTGCCGGAGGTTGGGGAAGATTTCCGCCAGCTCATGGCAGTGATTATGAAAAAACATTGATTGCGAAGAGCCAGGATTTTCCTGGTTCCGGCATTATCAAACACACCCCGAATTCAGGAGAAAAACAATGCGTGCAGCCGTTATCCAGGAAAAAAATACCGCTCCTGTTGTGCAGGATTTCCAGCAGCCGGTTGCCACTGAAGGCGCCCTGCTGATCGACGTCACCGCTGGCGCCATCGGACCCACTGATCTGATGCGCGCCGCCGGTTTTTTTGGCCCGGTCAACGGCCCGCTGGTGGCGGCGGGGGAGGGCACCGGT
>LADM01000013.1 GCA_000961645.1 Gammaproteobacteria bacterium BRH_c0
AGACGGTTGGCGCCGTGCTTGGTGCGGGTAAATACCAGCACCTGTTTCCAGTCGTTGGCGCCAATCAGATACGACAGCAGCTCGCGCTTGCGCTCGCGGTCGACCGGGTGAATCACCTGGGAGACCAGCTCGGTGGCGGTGTTGCGGCGCGCCACTTCGATCAGCGTCGGGGTGTTGAGGATGCGGTCTGCCAGCGCCTTGATCTCTTCAGAGAAGGTGGCGGAGAACAGCAGGTTCTGGCGCTGCTTGGGCAGCAGGGCCAGCACTTTGCGGATATCGTGGATAAAGCCCATGTCGAGCATGCGGTCGGCTTCGTCAAGGACGAGGATTTCAACTTTCGACAGGTCGAGGGTTTTCTGGTTGACGTGGTCGAGCAGGCGACCCGGCGTGGCGACAAGAATATCCACCCCGCGGCGCAGCATGGAAATTTGCGGGTTGACGTTAACGCCACCGAAAATCACCGCCGAGCGCATCGGCAGGTACTTGCCGTAGGTGGTAACGCTTTCACCCACCTGGGCAGCCAGTTCGCGTGTAGGGGTAAGCACCAGGGCGCGCACCGGACGGAAACCGTTGCCCACATCCTTGCCGCTCAAGCGCTGCAACAGGGGCAGGGTAAAACCGGCGGTTTTGCCGGTGCCGGTTTGTGCGCCGGCCAGCACGTCGCGGCCTTCAAGCACAATGGGGATGGCCTTGGCCTGGATCGGGGTGGGTTCGCTGTAGCCTTGTTCTGACACAGCACGAAGCAGTTCGGCCGAGAGGCCGAGTTCATTAAATAGCATAAATTGTGTTAACTCCTGAACCAGCCTATCCCGAGCATTAACAGGGGAACGGTCTTTAGACTGGAAATTTAATAGGGTGTCTGAGGGGAATATCGAAAGGAAACTACCGAGGACACTAAAGGTGCCGACCGAAGGACACCATGCAGGCGGGCACTGTAACAGAGCCTCTCTGGCAGGTCCAACTTTATCTGCCTGGTGATAAGCCAGGGGTGTGATAAGCCAGGGGTGTTGGGTTTCGTTCCTCAACCCAACCTACGATGCGGGATCTGAAATGTATTGCACTGGTTGGGTTGTGTTTGCAGGCTGGCCTGGGTTTTCAGGTGCCGTTTGCTTATGACCCTGTCGGACTCAGCATAACCGCTGTATGGCTGGTGGTTGCAGAGACAGGCATCATTTTTCCCAGCAATGGCAACGGCAGCTTTCGTACCGATTTCATCACCGGGCGCAGGTAGTGGCTGAACACCGATGGCGGCAGGGGTTTACCGCAGTGAAAGCCCTGCACCTCGTTACAGCCGATGGAATGAAGGAATTCATACTGGCAGGTGGTTTCGACGCCTTCGGCCACCACACTCAGCCCCAGATGCTGGGCCATGGCGACCATGGCGCGATAAATGGCGCGGTCGCGGTGGTCGAGTTCCACCCCGAGAATAAACGACCTGTCGATTTTCAGCCAATGCACGGGCATGGTCTTCAGGGAATGCATGTTGGAATAGCCGGTGCCGAAATCGTCGAGTGCAATCAGCACACCCAGCGCCTTGAGTTCCGCCAGGGTATCGAGAAATCCGGCCTCTTCCAGCACCAGGCAACTTTCGGTAACTTCGAGGTTGAGCAGGTGAGGACTGAGCTGGTTGTCGCGCAGCGCATCCTCCACCATTTTCACCAGCCCCGGTTGCTGGAACTGGCGCGCGGAGAGGTTGACGGAAATCGGCACCACTTGCAGGCCTGCGTCCATCCAGGCGCGCATCTGGCGGCAGGCGGTTTGCAGGGCAAACTGCCCGAGGCTGTTGATCAGACCGGTCTCTTCCGCCAGGGGAATAAATTGATCGGGGAGGATAATCTGCTGGCGACCGGGCCTGCGCCAGCGCAACAGAGCCTCAGCCCCGGTGATTTTCCCGGAGGCCACATCAAATTTTGACTGGTAATACAGCTCGAACTGGTGCTCGTTGATGGCAACGCGCAGTTGCTGCTCCAGTTGCAGGCGCTGGGCGAGGCCGTGATCCAGCTCGGGCGTGAAAAACCAGAAGGCGTTGCGGCCCGATTCCTTGGCCTTGTACATGGCCAGGTCGGCATTTTTGAGCAGCACATCGGGGTCGCCGCCATCCTCCGGATAAAGGCTGACGCCGATACTGCAGGTGATCAGGTATTCGCGGCCACTGATCATGCAAGGTTTTTCGATGGCGTCGAGCACGCGCTGCACAGCCTGGGCGACCAGACCCGGGGATTTTTTTACGTCGGCCAGCAGCAACACGAATTCATCACCACCCAGGCGCGCCACGGTGTCGTTTTCGCGCACACAGCCGCGCAGGCGTTCGGCAACGGTGCGGATCATCTCGTCACCGGCGTTGTGACCGAGGCTGTCGTTGACGTTCTTGAAATGGTCGAGGTCGATAAACACCACTGCCGCCTGGGAACCATCGCGGTGGGCACTGCGGATGGCCTGCTGGAGGCGGTCCATCATCAGCGCCCGGTTGGGCAGGTTGGTGAGGTTGTCGTGGGTGGCCTGGTAGGCGATCAGCTCCTCGTAGGCCTTGCGCTCGGTAATATCCTCTACCGTGCCTTCGTAATAGAGCAGCTCGCCTTCCACGTCGCGCACTTCGTGGGCGTTTTCGGAAATCCAGATAATGGCCTTGTCCTTGCGGTAGACCTGGGATTCAAAATTGGTCACCACCCCCAGATCCTTCATCATGCCGATAAACTCATCGCGGCGACCGGGCAACACATACAGCTGCTCGCTGATGTCCTGCAGATGGGCAATCATGTCCTGTGAGGAGTCGTAGCCGTAGATCCGCGCCAGGGCGGAATTCACTTCGAGGTAGTGGCCATCCATGGTGGTCTGAAAAATGCCCTCGGTGGCATTCTCAAAAATACTGCGGTAGCGGTGCTCGGTTTCGGCCAGGGCCTTTTCGCGCAGGTGGCGGTCGGTGATGTCCTGGATAAAACCCTGCACCAGATTGTACTCGCCGCCGGGCTTGTTGATTCCCCGCCCGCGTTCCCACACCCAGCGTTCACTGCCGTCGCCACAGAGAATGCGGTATTCGAGGGAAAACGCCCTGTCCTGTGCCAGCGCCAGATCGATACAGTCGCGGACTTTTGCCCTGTCTTCGGGGTGGATGATATCGACAAAGGATAGGGTGCGATTGAACAACACCTCGTCAGGATGGTAGCCCGTCAGGGCGGCACAGCCCTGGCTCACGTACTCCATGGTCCAGAACTCGTCGGCGCGGCACAGATAGACCATGCCATCCAGTTCGCTGAGCAACATCGTGAGCAAATGTTCCCGTTGCATGGGGTCATCCAGGGTTGTGGCTACGTCAGTGATCTTCATTCCTCCGTCTCTGACCCTTTATTCAGCATTTATCGTGCCACTGACAAACGGTATTCTTTGCGGGATAAAGTGTTGAAAAACCGGACAAAGATGTAAAGCCGCGCACCATTTTGTGGCGCGGGCCACGCTGAGCGGCAAATCATGGCACCACGATCATCACTCGACGGCAGTACTGAAAGTCATCGCCCCGCTTTGCTGCACCGGAACAGATCACCATAAAAAAACCCGCCCAATAATCACTGGGCGGGTGAGCGGGGCATTACATGGGCAGGGCCAAATGGTCCTGCCCGTGAATTACCTCGAAGAAGTAGTGGTATTGGTGATGATCACTTCAACACGGCGATTTTGCTGGCGACCACTGTCGGTATCGTTGCCCGCTACCGGGGTACCTTCGCCCATGCCCGCAGTGGAAATGCGGTTGGAGGCGATGCCCTGATTCACCAGGTAAGCCCTGACGGAATCAGCACGATTTTGCGACAGGGTAAAATTGTTGCTTTCGCTGCCGACGCTATCGGTATGGCCTTCAATGGTGGCGCTGCGGTCGGGGTACTGGTTGAAGAAGGTGGCCAGTTTGCCAAGATTACCCATGGCGGCGCTGGTCAGTTCTGACCGGCCCGTGGCAAAAAGCACATCACCGAGAGTGACCACCATGCCGCGGTCGGTTTCCTTGGCATTGAGTTCAGCCAACTGACGCTTGAGATCCTCGCTTTCAAGACGCGCCGCTTCTGCTTCATCACGGGCAAGCGCTGCATCATCGCGGGCCAGATTGGCATCCCTATGCGCCATATCGGCCTCGCGGGTACGGGAGGCAAGACGGGCACTTTCGCTGGCCTTTGTCAGGTCGGCGCGCTGATCTTCATACAGGCGCCCTTGCGCGCGGGCAACAGCGATATCCACCTTGCGATCTGCCAGCAGCACCTTGTGCTGGGCCAGCGCCTTGTCCTTTTCAGGAGTCTCGGCTGCGCGAACAGCGACTTCGGCCTCCTTGATGGCCACCGGGGCACGGCTTGCCAGTTCCTGATTATCCTGAAGTCGGGTCAGCTTGTTGCGCACATTGGCCGAGCCTTCCGGCGCGGACATGGGCGCACAGGCGGCCAGCATCATGGTGGCCACTGCGGCGGCGATGACCAGTTTCAAATTTTGCCTTTGAATTTTCATTGTTGATTTCCTGTGTTGCGATCCATTTCCTGCTTGAGGACTTTGGTGCCCTCTTTCATGTCTTCATTAACTTTTTTGGCCTTGAGTTCACCAGCCCGGGCGGTGGCCAACTGGGCGTCGAGCAATGACTCATCGGCGAGGCGTTTGGCGACAACCATTTCTTCCTGTTCCACCGCAACCAGCGCGGAGGCAAGTTTGTCGCGCGCCTGGCTTAGTTCTAAAGAAGCATAATCCGCTACCCGTGCCTGCTCAGCGGTGGTGATGGCGTCTTTCGCCGCCTGCAGGGACTGGGTAGGTGCAACAGGCGCAGAAGCGCATGCAGCAAGCGTGAGCAAGCCAATCAAGGCTGCTGCAAGACGTACTGTCCTGCCTGGCGCAGTGGCTACTGGCGATTTTTTTGCAATACCATTCATGCTGTCGATCCTCGTTGTAATCGCCGACGCCCTCCGGCACCTGATATTGCGACGACTGTCGCAGGCGTTTATGTAAAATCTATTGCTGTTTTTCTAAACTATTTATAAAAATGTTTATTTATTAACGCTGCACTGACCTGTATTTTTTAAAGCCCGGCACACTGATCCAAACCTGCGGCGATCATTTTTTTCTGCGCCATACCAGCAGCACTCCACCCACCAGAATACCGCCGACACCGGCCCATACGGGGACATTGACTCTCTCTTTCTCTTCCACTGACAACTGCAATGGACCGAGCTCAACATCGTGGGTATCACTGGTGTAACTAAAACCGCCGTAGGCGAGCGCCAGCACACCGGCCACTATCAATAAAATGCCTGCTATTCTTTGTCCGTCCATCCCGGTCATCCTCAGATTTTTATTTGTAAAAATAAAATTGACTGTTGCAGGGCAGCTATATTCCCCTGCCGCGAATTAACCGAATCAGGATGACGACCACGGCAATGATCAGTAAAATGTGAATAAAACCACCCATGGTCGTCGACGAAACAAGACCGAGAACCCACAGTATCAACAATACAACCGCAATTGTTTCTAGCATTTTATTTTCCTTTATTACGATCAAGAGATGGTTTGGGATTTTGCTTTTTGTACTGTCAGAATAATGAAGGGGGGAAATTCTGTCTGTGCGATAGCACACCCAGCAACCGTTACTGTAGCCGTTCAGATAAAACCGGCGCCCGCAATTTCACAGGTGTTTTCATCTGGCAACGCAGGATTTTCACTTTTTACTGTGGATCTTTCTGGCGCGTCACCTTGACGCCTGTCAGGATGGAAATACCCAGAATGATAATGGCACCCACCGCGATCCACTCGGCAGGGATAGACATGAGAATGGCGCCATACACCATTCCGCCGATTAAGATAATCACGCCGACAATATAGATCCCAAATGACATGTTGATTCTCCAGCCTGAAAATGAATAACAATGGATATATCCAAACAAAAGCATTGTCAGCTGCGTGCTGCTGCTTCATACAAGGGCATGACTGTTGGTAACAGTTTTTCTATTTCGCGTACCCGGCTGGCTTCCGCCGGGTGCGAACTCATAAATTCAGGCGGTCTGCCACCCTGGTTGGCACCAATCATTTTTTGCCACAGTGTCACACCGGCGCGGGGGTTGTAGCCGGCCCGCGCACTCAGCTCCAGGCCCATGCGATCGGCTTCCGTTTCGTGATTGCGGCTGAAGCGCGTCGCCACCAGGGCCTGGTAACCGGTAGCGGCCATATCCGCACCACCCTGCCCCACACCGAGCACTGTGGCGCCTATACCAATCGCAGTTTGCGCCGCTATGGCCTGCGATACCTGCTCGCGTGAATGCTCGCGCAGGGCGTGTGCAATTTCGTGACCCAATACAACGGCGATTTCAGCATCGGTCAGATTGAGCTGCTGAATGAGGCCTGAATACACCATGATTTTTCCGCCGGGCATGCAGAACGCATTGAGATCGTTACTGCTGATCACGTTCACCTCCCACTGCCAGCCTGGGGCATCCCTGCGAAATACGCCTGTCTGTTTTTGCAGGCGCGTTGAAATATTCCGCACCCGATTGAGCATTGCCTTGTCCTTGTTAAGCGCACCCTTCTGTGACGCATCCGTTTTCACTTTTGCGTAGGCTTCAGTGGCCATTTGGTCGAGCTGCTCTGACGACACCAGCAATAGCTGCGAGCGGTTGGCACCTACGGCACTGCCCGATGTGGTGGTTTCACAACCAGCAGCTGCGAACAGCAAAATACCCAGAGACATTATGGCGATTGTTCTGTTGACTAATTTCATCGGAGTTTCTCCATTGGCATAGTGATACCCTGACTTTACCCAGGCTTTTGATTTGCTGTGCCGCCAGGGCTTAATAGCCCACCTGGGCAACCCTGTGGAGTTCAGCACTGCTGTTGAAGAATTCACTGGCATCAACACCCCTGACTCCATCAACATTATTTGCCCGCTCTATGGCAAGGGCATGCTCAGCACCGCCACTTACACTACCGTTCAGGGTGACAATGCCAGCGCTGGTGCTGACCTCAATATTTGAACTGTTGACGTTTGCCGAGTAAATCAGTGAGGACTTCACTTTGGCGGTGATCCAGGTATCGGCAACACTCCAAGCGGTTGTTGCTTTGATAGCGGGGATATTTATTGGTTCTATTGGTGCTGATTCCAGTTGCACAGTTGATTTCGCGGCCACAGATAATTCGCTGACACGTTTGTCATCAGGTTGTACTGGCGGCCTGAATCCAATTTCCACCACAATTCTGTTATCAACATCCTTGATACCATCAATGCCCAGTGCAATTTGGGTGGCAAGATCACTGGCCACCGGGTGACCAACCTTGCCGCGCAGGGATGCCTTCCCTTCATGCACCGACACCCTGATGCCTTCGCGGGCGATCCAGGGACTGCGGGCATAGGCCAGCATGATCAGGCGCTGCTGATCTGCCTCAAGTGCATGCTTGTAACTTTCGTGGGCATGGACGGAATTGAATCCTGTAGCCAGGGCTACCAGGATAAACAGCTTGGATATTTTGACAGAGCGCATGGGTATATTGTCCTGACGGGTGTGGTGCATTAAGAGCACAACCATGATCGGTCCATGGCGTGGATTCATTGTCAGGGTTGAGCGCTGGCATGTCGGTGCGCTGGCACGCACAGATCGCAAACCCTGTCTGCAAGACTGCTTGCCAACTAAATGTTGTGCAGGCCAGTAGAATAGAGGCACTAATGCAGGCACTATGGCAGCTGTACGCGACTTCACCTGGTGGGTGCTTACCCCCTCACAGCCCAAAGCGAATCATTAATGCCCTCGACACCAGCCCCTTCACCCCGGCAAAACCATCTTCTTTCCGCCATGCCTGTCGATGTCATGGAGCGTCTCTTGCCTGCGCTCGAACTGGTGCCGATGCCCATCGGCAAGGTGCTGTATGAATCGGGTGATACATTGCGCCATGTGTATTTCCCCATCGACTGTATCGTGGCCCTCCTGTATGTGATGGAAAGTGGCGCTTCTACGGAAATTTCGGTGGTGGGCAAAGAAGGTCTGGTGGGCGTTGCATTGTTCATGGGCGGCGAAAGCACTCCCAGCCGCGCTGTTGTGCAAAGTACTGGCTACGCATACCGCCTGCCGGGGCAGCGGCTCAAGGAGGAGTTCAATCGCCACGGCGAATTACTGCTCCTGATGTTGCGTTATACCCAGTCTCTGATTACCCAGATGGCTCAGACAGCTGTGTGCAATCGCCATCACTCCATTGACCAGCAACTGTGCCGCTGGTTGCTGCTCTCCCTCGATCGCCTTGACAGTTCGGAGCTCAGCATGACCCAGGAGCTGATTGCCAGCATGCTCGGTGTGCGTCGTGAAGGCGTCACAGAAGCGGCGGGGAAACTGCAAAAACTTGGGGTTATCCAGTACAACCGCGGCCATATCAAGGTGCTGGACCGCAAGAAAATGGAACAGCTGAGCTGTGAGTGCTACGCCGTGGTAAAAAAGGAAAGCGATCGTCTGCTGCCCTATCTACCCATCGCCGGAGGTTAACATTTCGCGCTCAGTGATTGAGAGCTGCATCGTTCCGGGCGACAACACACTGATGAACAACTCTGCAAAAAAAACCGCCAGTCCCATGTGAATCTGGCGGTTTTAATTGGTTGTTCAGCGATTAATGGCTGAGGCCTTTGGCATCAACACGGGTAACACCGCGAACATTACTGGCAAGCTCGACAGCCAGGGCCTTTTCAGCTCCACTGTTTGCCCGGCCAGCGAGGGTAACCACACCTTCACTGGTCGATACCTGGATACTGGAACTGTTGATATTGCTGGAATGCATCAGGGTCGACTTTACCTTGGTGGTGACCCATGTGTCAGAGACGGCCTGACCAACATCGTCCGATGCCACCTTGGCGGTTTCAGTCAGGGTGGCTTTTGACTCATCCACCAGCAACTTGTTTTCTACCGATACTACACCCTGAGTATTGAGCGCCAGTTTGCCGGCCAGCTCCCGTGCCGCTGCACTGTTGGCGGTGCCGTGCAGGGTCACTGCGCCACTGCGTGTTTCAACATTGACGGACAGCCCCTGGGCATACTTGCTCCACAGCAGTTTCGACTTCACCGCGGCAGTGACCGATGCATCATCCACTATTGCGCCAAAACTGCGCTCGGTGGACGCTGCTGGCGGAACGTAATTCGCTTCAACGACAATCTGGTTATCCACTTCGGCAATGCCGCTGACACCGAGGGCAATCTGCTTGGCCAGGTCTTTGTTGACACCTTCATCCACTTTGCCTGTCAGGGTAGCCTTGCCCTTATCCACGCTCACCTGGAGATCGTGGGCGCGCAGATAGGGGCTGAGAGCGTAGGTGGTCCAGATCTGGCTTTCCTGCCGGGCTTCGGTGATATCTTCAGACAGATCAGAGGCCATGGCAGTGCCAGCACTGGCAAACATGGCCAGGGCAATGGCAGAAGCCAGGGCCAGTTTTTGGGTTTTTTTGACAATGTTCATATTGAGCTCCGTAAATTGAGTGACACTTTCCAAAAGAAGTCGGATGACTGTTCTGGCTGAATACTGTGTTGCTGCGGGTTAGCGCACTTCCATAAAATTTCTGACGCGGCGACTGGCTTCATCGCTGCTGAGCGCATAGCGCTCCTGCACCAGTTTTGCCAGCCTGTCCTGGCAACCTTCTGAGCCAAGCAATTCATCGACGCTAAGTCGTGTCCAGGCGATTCGCGCCGCGTTTACCTGTTGCTTCCAGCTGGCCTTGATCTGATCGGCAGTAAATGCGCTCATCACTTTTTATGCTCCTGGTCTGCTCTTGGCGGGCTTCCGGATCGCAGGATGGGGCTTAAATAGTCATTTGTGAGGCCGCAAGTGAAATAGGGCTTGATCCCTTCGGGAGCACACTCTCTGCCGAAAACAGCCGAGCTGGTCTGCCTGCGATTTTGAATGCGCTCGAAATGCGTGAAACCTGGGCCAAAAGCCTGGGTGGCAATCTGACCTCCATCGATAACACCCTTTGTGATCTTTGTACTGGGGTGCGTACTGATGTGTGCGCTGATATCTGTGCGGGGAGCATGCTCACCTGACTTTTCCATACCGTCCACTGGCTGACACCCTCAGTCCTGCGACATTGCATGGCACCGGGAAAGTCAGAAGCTGTGACATTAGGCTGATATGAAAAAAGCGTCGGTGCGCTGCCGCACTTAGGGTTGTGCAACGCAAATAGCTGTATTGCCCACTGCATCCATAGTGGTGCGACAATTAGTGGTGCGACAATTTGTCGCATCGGCAAACCCCCGCTGAGTGGCTATCCTGTCTTGACTCTGGTCATGGTTGCCATGGCCTGCCCGTGCCCCTTGTAACAGGGAAGTAAAAAGCCATGCCAGCCACACGAATTTACCGCATCCCGATTGCGGCGTTTGCCGCCATAAGCCTTGCGCCACTGCTCCAGGCGCAACCCGTCGGGCTGCAGCCAGAAGACATCAGACAGGGACGACTTGAACAGGTCATAGTGACCGCTACCCGCGAGGCCCGTGCCCGCAACGAGCTGCCCGAATCCGTGGGCGTGTTGAGCGCCGCGGATCTCGAACAGATCATGCCCAGCCACCCCGCCGAGGCGCTTAATCGCATGGCCGGGGTGCACGTCAACAATCTCGGCGGTGAGGGGCATATGACCTCCATCCGCCAGCCGCTGACCACTGGTGGGGTGTACCTGTTTCTGGAAGATGGCATTCCCACCCGCCCGACCGGCTTTTTCAACCACAACGGCCTGTATGAAATCGATCTCACCCAGGCGGATCGCATCGAGGTGACCCGCGGGCCCGGCTCCGCCCTGTACGGCTCCGATGCCATCGGCGGCATGATCAACAGCCTTACCCGCGCCCCCGGCGCCGAGCGCGAGTTCGGCCTGACTCTCGAAACCGGCGAGAACGACTGGTACCGCGGATTGCTGTCGGCCAGCGGCGCCATCAGCACCCAGGGGCGCGCCGGGGTGCAGGTCAATGTCACCGACAATCGCGGCTTTCGCGACGACAGCGATTACAGCCGCGCCTCGGTCACGGCACGCTGGGATCAGGACTGGACTGACAGCCTCAGCAGCAGGACCGTGTTTGCCTGGTCCACCATTGATCAAAGCGGTGTCTCCGCACTTGACGAAGAGAACTACAGACACAACCCGGAGAAAAACCTCTACCAGGGCGATATCGGCTTTCGCGAGGTGAATGCCCTGCGCCTGTCCAGCGAACTGGCCTGGCAGCCCTCCGATGACAAACTGTGGACCCTCACCGCCTTTGTGCGCGACAACAGCATGGACCTGATGCCCTCGTGGATGCTGTCCTACGACCCCAATGTGTACACCACCGAGTTCACCACCCTGGGGCTGATGGCCAAGCACCGCCGCAGCTTTGCCGACCTGAATCTTGACTGGATCAGCGGTGTGGATGTGGATTACACCCCCTCCAGCTATCAAGAGCAGCGCATTATCCTCAGCAAGCAGGGGGATCTGTTTGTGGACTACCACCGCAGCGGGCGCACCAATTACGACTACGATGCGGACCAGCTGACCCTCTCGCCCTACTCCCAGCTGGAATGGCAACCCAGCGAACGGCTGCGCCTGAGTGCCGGGGTGCGCTATGACCGCTTCCGCCTCGACTACAGCGACAACCTGGATGCCAGCGTGCCCGAAGTGGGCGTGTTTGCCCCCCTGCCCTTTCCCGCCCGTCACTACCGCCCCGAGGACCAGCAGGTCACTTTCGACCAATGGAGTCCCAAGCTCGGCCTGGTGTATGACCTCAGCGACGACCACAACTTTTACGCCACCTGGCGCCACGCCTTTCGCGCCCCCACCGCCGGGCAACTGTTTCGCAGCGGCTCGGTGCCCGACACCACTGACCTCAAACCCGTCACCGCCATCAGCCGTGAAGTGGGTCTGCGCGGTCGCCTGACCCAGTGGCTCGACTACGATCTGGCCCTCTATCACATGACCATCGAGGACGATATCGTCAGCCTGATCATCGACAACACCCGTAAAACCCTCAACAGCGGTGAAACCCGCCACCAGGGTGCGGAATTGACCTTGCTGGCTCACTGGTCAGATCGCTGGTCCTCCACCCTGGCCGTCAGTCACAGCCAGCAGGAGTACAAGGATTTCAGCTACATCTGCGGCGCCGCCACCTGCAACTATGCGGGTAACGACATCCCCCGCGCGCCGGACAATATGGCCAATGCCACTCTTGCCTATGCGGCGGCGGATAACCTGTGGCGCGTTGAGCTGGAATGGGAATATCTGGGCCGTTACTACACCGACGAAACCAATACCCGCGATTACGACGGCCACAAGCTGCTCAACCTGCGCGGCCAGTACCGCCTGAGTGATACCATTGAGCTTTACGCCCGCCTGCAAAACCTGACTGACCGGCGCTACTCCACCTATACCAGCAACCAGGTGGGGGTGGCGGATCTGGAGTACAGGCCGGGGCAGCCGCGGACCGGGACGGTTGGGGTGCGGGTGAGATTTTGAGCAGGATTTCTGCAGTGAAAGGTCGGACGTCTGACGTCTGACGCAAAAGCAAAAGCAAAAGCAAAAAGTCCTGACCAAAAGCTGAATAGCATTGACCAGGCTTCAGTGCTTGATCGCGACGACCCGGAATATAGTTTTGGCACGGTCATCTTGGCGTCAGACGTCAAGCGTCAGACGTCAGACTTGAGCCCCATCCAGAGAACAACAAACGATGAACAATAGCCACCTCATCCGCCCAACAGTACGCTGGCACCGCCTGCTCGGCTGGAGCGGGGGTATCGCCCTGATCATTTTCGGGCTGTCGGGGCTGACCCATCCGCTGATGACCTGGTTTGGTCCGCAGCAGGCGGCTTTTTTTCCGCCTCAGGGGCAGTTTGCTGGCGAGGATATTGCCGCCATTCCCGCCGTGCTGGGCGCCAATGGCGTCGCCCAGGCGCAGCTGGTCAAAGTGACACCCACGGCCAGGGGCAATCTGTTGCAGATCACCCTGGATAACGGCATCAACCGCCGCTACTTCAGCCTCGATAACGGTGCCGAGCTCCCCGAATTCGACCGCAGCCAGGCGGAATGGCTGGCGCGCTATTACACCGGGCTGGCTGACACCCCCATTCGCTCCATGGCACTGCAGACCACCTTCGACAATGCCTATCCCTCCGTCAACCGCCTGTTGCCGGTGTGGCGGGTGGCATTCGAGACTGACGACAATCTCACCGCTTTTGTCCATACCGAGCTGAACGCCCTCGCCAGCCTCACCAACAACACCAAAACCCTGCAACAGACTGTGTTCCAGGCCCTGCATACCTGGAACTGGCTTGATAGCCTCGAACCCGCACGGGTGTTGATCGTGCTGTTACTGGTAGGCTCCCTCGCCATCCTGTGCCTGACCGGGATGGTGATGGTGCTGATCATGCCGCGCCGCAAGCTCAGGGGAACGCGGCGCTGGCACCGGGCGCTGGCCTGGGGTATCTGGCTGCCACTGCTGGCATTTAGCATCAGCGGCCTCTATCACCTGCTGCACAATGCCGGCGACAGCGGCCCTGCCGGGTTGGCCTATGGCCCGGCTATCAATCTCGCCAACCAAAAAAACGACACTGCGGCTACTGACTGGATCGACGGGAGAGAAGCGCAGCCGCTGAACAGTATTACCCTGCTCAGCGGCCCCGACGGGCAGATCCTCTACCGCCTCGGCATGCCTTCGGGCAAACCTCACCAGGCCGTAGATCACCACGCCCGCTTTAACGGCACCCCCACGGAAAATCCCCCCCGCCTGATCGATGCCGCAAGCGGCAGTATTTCCTCTCTCAGCGACCAGGAGCTGGCGCGCTTTGCCGCTACCCGGCACCTGGGTATCAGCGCTGAGGACATCAGTGCCAGCGCCATCGTCACCGGCTTTGGCCCCGAGTACGATTTCCGCAACAAGCGCCTGCCCGTTTGGCGGGTCGACCATGCGCAGGGCACGGCCTTTATCGACCCCGCCAACGGCGCCCTGGTGGATCATGTCAGCAGGGCTGACGGCTACGAAGGGTTGTCCTTCAGCCATCTTCACAAGTGGAACTTTATGACGCCTTTTGTCGGTCGCCAGATTCGCGATGGCCTGGTGACACTGGTGATCGTGATTGCCCTGGTCTTTGGGGTGCTGGGTTTTGTCATGCTGGTGCGGCGCAGGGGTAATGCCTGATATCCGTACAGCCACCCACGCCCGCCTGATCCACGCAGGCCATTTGCGGCAAACCTGACATATTCATTGCAGTCCGGCCCAGCTGTGGGCTGACGGGCGGCTTGGGGATGGCTTTTCACCGACAGCGCGCTTACCCTTCATCATCCGTCGCTTTGGCTGACGAGCAGTTCTACCCATCAATTCAGGCACTATCATTTCCACAAACCATAAACACATAGCGGCAAGCGCGCCGCCCTTCAGAAGGGTTATGTTATGAAAGTTGGATTTATCGGATTGGGAAGCATGGGCTACGGCCAGGCCATGCTGCTGGCAAAAAGCGAACACGACCTGGCTGTCTTCGATGCCTTCCCCGCGGCGATGGCCCGCTTTGAGGGTGTAGCGCGACTGGCCACCAGCCTCGCGGATGTCGCCCAGGATGCCGATGTGATCGGCGTTTGCGTGCGCGATGATGCCCAGGTGAATGAATGCGCCGACGGCCTGATCCCCGCCATGAAAGCGGATTCCGTGCTGCTGGTGCACAGCACCGTCAACCCCAAGACCATGATCGCCCTCGCCGAGCGCGGCGCTGCCCGCAACATCCACGTGCTGGATGCCTCCGTGACCCGCACCATCATCGCCCAGGATGCCCCTTTCGTGTTCTGCATGCTCGGTGGCGACGAAGCCATTGCCGCGCGTGTCAAGCCGGTGCTCGATACCTACTCGACCGACACCGTGCACGCAGGCCCCATCGGTGCGGGCATGGCAATGAAAATCGCCAACAACCTGGTGTCCTGGAGCCAGATCATGATCGGCCTCGAAGCCTTTGAGCTGGCCGAAGCCGCTGGCGTGGCCACCGATAAACTGCTCACCGTGATGACCAAAAATGGTGTGCTGACCCCGCCGATGGGCGGCTTTATCAAGATGCGCGCCAGCCGCACCGAGAAGGCCACCGGTGACCTGATCGAAAGCCAGTCCCCCGTTGGCGAGAAAGACCTGAGCCTGGCGGAATATGTTGCGAAGGAAGCGGGTGTCTCCACCCCGATTGGTACCTTTATCCGCGGTTTTATCAAGAAAAAGCTCAACGATATGGTTGGCCGCTGATCGGTCGGCTATAGGCATTGCGTCATTACCCTGCATGCGTGGTAATGGCGCAAGCCTGAGGCCCGGCCTCAGTGTTTGCTCTCGGCCATAACAATAAGAGGATAACGCCATGAGTGGCATCCAGTGCTCCACCGCAGCCCAAACCCGCCAGCGGGTTGAAGCTGTGATCGCCTCCTTCGACAATCCCAACCACAAGCGCATGCTGGAAGTGTGGCTCAAACACTGGTGGGGCGAGGTCATGTACGATCTGCCTGCGGTGATGGCAACCGTCACTGACGATATCGCCTACCGCTGGTACGGCACCGACCAGATTGGCGATGGCATGGACCAGCAATCCGCCGACCTGGCCCGCACCATGTACCAGTCGATGTTTGACGCCAAGCTGATGCCGGGCGGCCCTTTCGATAACGAGCACTGGGCCTTCGGTGCAAAAGGCCTGACTCTGGAGGCACTGTTTATCGGCCTGTTCCCCGGCTCGATGCTGAAAGGCAAAAGCGCGCAGCCCGATCCCGAGCAGCGCTATCTGGTGCAATTTCCGATGATGGTGTCGACACCCTTCGACTGCGACAACTGGCTGATGAAAGCTGAAATCATGTACGCCGGGGCGCCGCTTAACATCGTGCCTGCGGATGCACAGACTGTGCAGCGGCTGCTTGGCCATAACCTGTAATTCCGCTATAAATCGCTTTCCCGGGGAATACTGACAGAGGTGATATGGAAGCCGGTTTTTGGCATCAAAAGTGGCAACGGGGTGAAATCGGGTTTCACAACAGTGAGGCCAATCCGCTACTCACCGCCCATATTTGCAGGTTAGCGCTGCCGAGAGGCAGCCGCATCTTCCTGCCGCTGTGCGGCAAGACACTGGATATTGCCTGGCTGCTTGCCAACGGCTATCGCGTGGTTGGCGCTGAATTGAGCGCCCTGGCCATTACTGAATTGTTCAGCGAGCTTGGCCTGGAGCCGTACATAACCCATGCCGGGAAACTCGTTCGCTACAGCGCTCAGAATATCGATATATTTGTTGGCGATATTTTTGATGTCTCTGCGGACAGTCTCGGGCCGGTCAGTGCGATATACGATCGCGCTGCACTGATTGCCCTGCCCTCCGAAATGCGTCGGCAATACGCCTCGCACCTGATCACTATCACCAACGCCGCGCCCCAGTTGCTGATCACCCTCGAATACAACCAGCAGCTGATGGATGGCCCACCGTTTTCAGTGAACGCGGATGAAGTCAGGCAGCACTACAGCGCCACTTACCAAGTGACTGCTGTTGAAAGCACGGACGTCGAAGGTGGATTGAAAGGAAAAGTGACGTCAACCGAGACAGTCTGGTTGCTTCAAAAGGCCAGCGGGCAGATTTGAGGGTAGAACCCTAAAACCTGCACTGCTGCTACAATCCAGCCACCACTCGACCATGGATAAGGCACAACAATGGCAAGCTCGCTGCTGGCGCTTCTGGATGATATAACCACCCTGCTGGACGACATCGGAGCCATGTCCAAAGTGGCAGCCAAAAAGACCGCCGGGGTACTGGGCGACGACCTGGCCGTCAACGCCGAAAAAGTCAGCGGCGTGGTGGCCGCGCGGGAACTGCCTGTGGTGTGGGCTGTGGCTAAGGGCTCCATGGTCAACAAAGTCATCATCGTCCCTCTCATCCTCCTGCTCAGCGCCTTCCTCCCTGCCCTGATCACCCCGGTGTTGATTGTCGGCGGCACCTACCTCTGCTACGAAGGCGCAGAAACCATCTGGCACGCCATCAAACACCGAGGCAAGAGCGACCACAGCGCCACCGAAGCCCTGCTGGAAGACCCCAACGCCGATCTGGTGGCGGTGGAAAAGGACAAAATCAAAGGCGCGATCCGCACCGACTTTATCCTCAGCCTGGAAATTATCGTTATCTCCATCAGCACCATGGCCGAAGTACCCTTTGCCAAACAGGCCCTGGCCCTGTGCGTGATAGCCATCTTGATGACCGCAGGTGTCTACGGCCTGGTGGCCATGATCGTCAAAATCGATGACCTCGGTCTCTACCTGGCAAAGGGGAAAGCACTGGTGAAAGGATTGGGTCGCTTCCTGCTGTGGCTATCTCCGGCCCTGATGCGTGGCCTGACCATTGTCGGCACCGCAGCCATGCTGCTGGTGGGCGGCGGTATTCTTACCCACAGCCTGGAGCACTATCTTGGGCATAGGGCGGCGCTAAGCGAATGGGTGGCAACTAGCGCTTCGTGGCTTGATGGAATATTGCATACTGGGATAAATGGATTAGCCGGATTATTCGTTGGATTGGTTGTGGTGGCAGGCGTGACGTTGATCAACAGGAAGCAGTGATCTGCGCCGAGCGCTGGGCATGGTTGATCGACCTGACTGGCTTTTTACTCCGACCCCAAACTCGGGCTTTTTACTCCGACCCCAAACTCGACCCTAATCGATGAAATGCTAATAGCACCACGCCCACCAGCCTACACACCCGATTCACCGCCGTTATCTACTGCGCCGCGTTTGATAACAATACCTACGGAAGTGGTCACATATCCTGACAACAATAATTTGAGATGGGGATTATGGCGATAAGGCGGCACATCAACGACGCCATCCAAGTAATGCGAATCCGGGGCGATGCAGAACGCTCCAACCTGATGACCCCGGGCCTCAAGCCGTCGCACAAGTTCTTCAATATCTCTTTGCCTGTAGAGAACGGTATCTCCTACACTGACTGTTTCATCGTTTGAAGAAAGATTTAATTCGGTGGTGTGGCAGGCGACGCCACCTGGCTTGAGTGTTTGTTCAACACTGTTAATCACAAATTCGGCCCCCGCTTCCAGAGAACCCAGGTGCTCGAAGCAACATGAAGACCAGCAAAAATCGAAACCCGAATAGCCTGGATCAATTGCGTTCATATCACACACTCCGTGTTTGATATGCTTGAGCAGCGTCTCCCTGTCAATGATTCCTTCGTACCGCAAAGATTCCACGTTAGAACTGTGCTGAGCCGTTTTTTGCCATCCTTTGGCTACCCCTACATCAGAAGGTGCATCCGTAGCTGTAATGTCGCAGCCCAGTGATGCGAAAAGGGCAGGCAGGGGCTCGGTGCCGACACCAAAACCAAGACCTTTGGCATTTTCCTTAAGCACACCATTATCCAGTAAATGATGGACAATGTAGATCCACTCCCATTGCTTGCGGTGGAAAATAGGCTGACCAGCGATTAGCTGGCACAGCTTGCGGTATTCTGGGTGTAGAAAATCAGCCACGGCGCAGGTTGAATACGCCATGAATCGTGAATGTCCTTCATTTTCTGTCTTTACAATAGGTGGGATAAAAATCCAGGGTTGTATGAGCTGCTCGTTACCTGGGCGTCCAAGGTGGTCTAACCTTTCTTTTTCCTCACGGTGGCTGCCCCCTGAATCAAGCGCGCCTCTCAGCAAGGCGTTTTCTTCCACCAACCGTTTCTCGATCATAGGCTGCAATCGAATAGCCAGTCGGTTCGCAATGCGATGCCAGAGTGGTGAAAATATCCTCTTAATCAATTGGTTAACCATGAAACGATTCCTTGTCACAAAAAAATTCCTCTAATTGGATCAATATCACCTCATACACCGTTTATTGGCCTGAGAGTTAAGCTTATATTAAGCTTTCAGGCCCCCAGAAAGGCGATCAACGATGAGCAACAAACTTGCATGATAAAGAAATAAGTCATGTTCTCAAGTAAATTCCCTCGGAGTTTGGGCTCAGTGTAAAAATAGTTCTACCGCTGACTGGTTTTTTACTCTGACTCCCAACTCTCCGGGCTTCATTAAAAGACTTTAACCCTTCTTGACAGCACACTGCCATTAATGGCCCAGCTAACCAAAAGGCCATGTCCATGCAAACCAAGTTTTCTAGGGACGTCGTTCCACTGTCAGACCTGAAGGTCAATCCAAGCAAGGTCATTCTTCGCACCAATGATACTCATCGACCTATACTGCTCACGAGCAGAGGTTGCGGAGTGGCTGTTGTGCAAAGCCTTGATGACTTTGAAAAGACCGCCGAGGAACTGCGATTTATAAAAGCCGTAGCCAAGGGCTTGGCCGACGTCCGGGAAGGACGCACAGCTAATTTGGATAAAGCCAGGGAAATACTGGGTATTGAGTAAACGAGTTTGGGTGTAGGGAACCTCTAAAAACACATGCGGCGACGGGCTGGCTAGGCAAATTTGGCCGAAAAAGCGGAGTTTACACAGAGTAAATGAGCATATTGAGGCCAAATTTAACGACGCCAGACCGAGTGAGCTAGTTTTTAGAGGTTCCCTGTAGTGTAAAAATGGCTCTACTGCTGGCTCGGTTTTTACTCTCCCCCCAAACCCTAAACGCCTATTCCGCAACCTTATTGGTAAATGTTGGTTGGTGCGCAAAAAACCCGCCATCGACTGAAATTACCTGACCGGTGATAAAGGCTGACCGTCCCGAAGCGAGAAAGACGACCATATTGGCTATGTCGCTGGGGTAGCCGGTGCGACCGACCAGCTTGTGCGCTACGTACGGCTTGAGTGCATCCATGGGCGGCATATCCTCCGGCACCACAATACCCAGAGCCAGGGCATTGCAGCGCACCCCCTGACTGCCATGTGCGGTGGCAACGTATTTGGTGAGGGTGTTGAGGCCACCCTTCGAGCAGGCGTAAGCGGTGTTGGCGTCGTTACCGGCGAGGGATGTACCGGACGAGATATTGATGATCGAGCCGCCACCACGCGCCACCATGGAGGGAACACAGTACTTGCAGAACAGCATGGGGCCGCGCAGGTTGACGGCCATCAGCTTGTCCCACAGTTCGACATTCATGGTAGTGACATCGCGGTCGCCCTCGGTGACGGTGAGCATGGTGCCACCGGCGTTATTGTCGAGAATATCGACACCCCCGTAGGTGGAGATAGCAGCATCAATCACCGCCTTGACCTGCTCTTCCGACATGATATCCGCTACTACGGCAATGGCCTCGAAACCCTGGCTTTGCAGACCAGATGCAATTTCTTTAAGGCGCTGTTCTGCCACATCGGTGAGCACGACTTTTGCGCCCGCCTCTGCCAGTGCCGCGGCTGTAACCGAGCCGATATTGCCTGCTGCACCCGTGACGATGGCTACTTTACCTTCAAGTTCTTTCATTATTTTTTTCCTTGCTGGAGGGATTGAATCGACATTAAAAATCATAATTTTATCTAGCGGAATCATCGCACAAATGCGGCTACTCAGTACTACTCTTACGCTGGACCCGGCCAAGCAGGGAGCGCTTAGCAGGCTTTTTTCAACAGCCTGCTAGACCCCAAACTCTATCAGCGATAGGGATAGCTGAAGCGTGTTTTCTTGCCCGGTCGATTTCGGCTTCCCTGCATTAATCATGACTCACTTCTGTTTTGTTGATCGCGGATGGATACATGAAAAAATAAATGGGAATGCCAAGGATTTGACATGCTGCCTTTATCCGCTCACATGCTGACGCTCAGCAGCGTTACTGTGCACGATCCTGCGGCTGAACATTGGGATGGGGTTCATCATCAGGCTGACCGTTGCGATTCAGCGGGCCTGGCATCGGTTTTGGCGTGTTCTCCTCCGCACCTTTGGTCCCCTTGGCCTCACCCTCGAGACTCAGAGTCAGGAATTCCTGCCTGTTGATCACTCCGTCACCATCTTCATCAAGGTGCGTGAATCTTTCACCGGTTATACCCAATCTCTCCGCCATGATGTCGCGGCTCAAGTAACCGTTTCCCTCAGTATCCAGATCGGCGAAGGCCTGTTGCAGGCGCTCTACTGTTTCAGTCGGGGTACCCCCTTCATTGGGAGTTTTTTCGGCATAATCACTCTCGGCGAGAGCAATACTTGCCGATGCCATTAACAGTGATACAAGAAGTGATTTTTTCATTTCATTCACCATGTGCATGCGGTTGTAACACTTCATCATCGTATTATTTTTGCTCTTGTTAATAGGCAACACAGGGGCTGTTCAGTTCCATCGCAGGCTCTTGTGTGCAGGTTGTGCAGCAAGTAACAAAACGTCTACCGGCCCTGCTCGATTAATGTCACAAGTTCTTGGCGCAGGGTTTGCAGCTCTTTGCGAAGGTGCGTGTCCTGCTTTTCAGTACGACTGTTGAGCAGCTCCGCCAGCGCCGTCTGGATGACCAGCAGATTGTGCTCATTCACTTGCCGGTAGCGGGGGTCACTATTCTCCCCGCGTTGCGCAAGGGCCACACGCAGCTGATCCTGCCATCCCGGTTTACGCTCGAGCAGCTGTTGTAGGTTGTCAATCCAGCGCTGCCGGTTCTGCAGCCACAGGGCATCCGAACGCTGTAACTGCTGGCTGGCCAGTTTCAACCTTTCACGCTGCTCGCTGTTCAGCCGCCCCAGGTAATTGGCGGAGTTTTTGCGCAGGCTGTCGTAAACATCTTTTTTAAATTCTTTATCGTCGCGCTCCAGGTACTTTTCTTCATACTCGTGCTGTTTGTTTTGCAGCTCCTGGAGAAATTCTCCGATCTGGGCATCACTGAGTTCGGCCCCCAGTTCCAGCATCCAATCCAGCGCACCATTTTGCAGCCGCTCACCGGCCTCCTCAGCCTGGCGGTACAGACCGGCTATGTCAGTTGCCGATATCTCTTTGTCGAGCAGCGCGGTTGCCTGGTCGATCATGGCGGCATAGCGCGGCAACTCTTCGCTGCGGTGCTGTTGCAGGTAGCGGGTCAGCAGCTGATCAAGATACAGCTCCTGCTCGCGATTGAGCTCGACATAACCGTCCAGGTACCAGGGCAACAGGATGTGCAGACGGTTGTAGAAAAACGATGTGCTGCTACAGGCGGTCAGCAGCACCAGTAGTGCCATTGACAACCATGGATACGTTCTGTGCATCGGGTGCTTCTCCCTCGCAGGCCCTGTCTTACGTGACACCCGTGATGTCAACAATGAAACACCTGTCGGATGGTGAGGTTCATTATAAAAATGGGGCAGTCCGTGCCTATATTTTCAACTCCGGCAGTGAGACCACATGAGCAGGACTACTCGCCGCAGCATAAAAGTTTCTTCTCCCCGATGGTAGTGGCTTCTCTGCCATCCATACAGCCGGTTGGCATCGCCATGCCTTCAGCCTGGGCATGTTCTCTCTGAGCTCTACGCTGCAGCAGAAACTCAAAGCGTTTGCTGTTAGTAATCTTATTGAGAATTATTACTATTTGAGAGACAATGCCTCCCGCCTTGCTTGATCGGCTGCTGCCCATTGCGCCAGCAAATCCGCCATCCAGCCCTGACCACCCGGTCTCGACCGGCCATTAAGGAAGCATCATGCATTACTCAAAAACCCCCGGCTACATTCTGCTGGCATGCAGCACCCTCGCATCCTCCACCCTGCTTGCAGATCGAATCACTGAGGAAGTTGTTGTCACTGCCAATCGGGTTGAACGCCCCCTGAGCACCATCCCCAATACGGTGACCATCATCAATGAAGCGGAACTGGGCCAGCAACTGGCCATCCACAACGACCTGTCTACCGTGCTGGGCAACCTGATCCCGGGGTTTTCTCCCAGTCGCCAGAAGATGACCAATGCCGGTGAGAGCCTGCGCGGCCGCAAGCCGTTGTACATGATCGACGGCGTGCCTCAATCCAATCCGCTGCGCAATGGTGGTCGCGATGGCCACACCATTGATCCGGCTGTGCTGGAACGGGTCGAAGTGCTGCATGGCGCCAATGCCATCCACGGGCTCGGTGCCTCCGGCGGGATTATCAACCTGATCACCAGAAAACCCGGCCCTGAACTGGAGCAGAACATTCGCGTAGACACCGCCTTCCAGGGCGAAGATGTGGGCGAAAGCGCGGATTACGGGGTGACCTACAGTGTGTCGAACAGCTTTGGCAATGCCGATGTGCTGGCTAGCCTGACCTATCGGGAGTCCGGTGTCGCCTACGATGCCGATGGCGACCTGATCGGTGCCGATAACACCCAGGGCGACACCATGGATTCACAGACCATCAACGGCTTCGTGAAAGGCGGCTACAACTGGGATGACCAGCGCATCGAGCTGACCCTCAATCGCTATGATATCGAAGGCAATAACCAGTGGATCTCGGTACCCGGCGATGTGTCGGAGGGCATTCCCAGCAGCGCGGCGAAAGGCGACATTGACGGTGAAGGCGCACGCAACAAGGTGACCACCGCCAGCCTCAATTACACCAATGACGCGTTCCTTGGCCACAGCTTGCGCGTGCAGGCCTTCAGCCAGGACTTTGCCGCCACCTACGGCGCCGAGGCGATTCCCCTCGCCACGTTCCAGGACCCGGCCTATGGCCCCGATCTGATCGACCAGTCCCAGAATAACTCGGAAAAACTCGGGGTAAAAATCACCCTGGCCAAGGACCAGGTGGCGGGATTGCCCCTCAACCTGGTATACGGGATTGATGTGCTGCAGGATGAAACCTGGCAGGCGCTGATCCAGACCGGTCGCAGCTGGGTACCCAAATCCCGCTATGAAAATTATGCGCCCTATATCCAGGCTGAATTTACCGGCATCGACAAACTGATCGTCACCACCGGAGTGCGCCATGAAGAATCCACCCTGAAAGTGGGCGACTTCACCACCCTGGCTTCTGCTGGCAGCCAGTCTGTTACCGGCGGAGAACCTGACTTCTCTGAAACCCTCTACAATATTGGCGCCACCTACCAGCTTTCCGACCAATGGCGCCTGTTTGCCAACTACGCCGAGGCCTTCTCCATGCCCGATGTGGGCCGGGTACTGCGCGGCATCAATGTGCCCAACCAAAGCGTGGAGAGCTTTCTCGACCTGACACCGATTCTCACTGAAAACAGCGAATTCGGCATCGAGTTCGAGACCGGTACACTCAACGCCCAGCTGAGCTACTACACCTCGGAATCGGACTTTGGCCAGCGTCTGCAGCGCGGCAGCGACGGCATCTACACCGTCAAGCGCGAGCAGACCGAGATCGACGGGTTTGAATTCCGCACCACCTGGGCAGTGACCGATACCGACACCCTGGGGTTGCGCTACGCCCGAACTGAAGGTCGCTACGATTCCGATGGCGACGGCAGGGTCGATACGGATCTGGGTGGCGCCAATATTTCGCCTGACCGCATCAACCTCAGCTGGGACCGCAGCTGGCCCCGGGAGATTACCTCGCGACTGCAGGCAAACCATGTGCTGGACAGGGAGTTCGACAACAAGGCCGGGGTAACCACTGCCGAGTTCGACGGCTATACCACGATCGATCTGAGCCTCGAGATGGCCGCACTGGGCGGCAATGTCACCCTGGCGATGCAGAATCTGACCAACACCGATTACTTCACCTACTACTCGCAAACCAGCCCCAACGATATTCGCAACTTCAAGGGCCTTGGCCGTACGGTCAGCCTTGGCTACCAGAAGTCGTTCTGACCATCAGCCCCGGCCAGCAGTCTGGCCGGGGCTGAGCAGAGGTGAAGTGGTCACTGTGCCCATTCAACCAATCGCCCCCAAAGCGCGCCCGGCCAGGCACAGGGTCGGTCTGCGCCGCTGGCACCGCTGGTGCGGACTTGCGGTGGTGCTTTTTCTGCTCGTTGCGGCTGTCAGTGGCTCCCTGCTGGTTTACAAGAAGGAACTGATCCGCCTGCTGATAACCCCGCAAGCATCCCTGCCTGTCGATTACAACATTGAGCAGATGGCCGCCCAGCTGGATGCCATCATCGCCAGCAGCGGCGCCGGGCCACCCTTTATCAAGGCGCCCAATCTCGACGAACCCTACTGGGCCCTGACCACTGACGGGAACACGGTGTTGTTGTCAGTGGTCAGCCTGCAAGCCTATCGGGACAACCTCTGGCTGCTCGACGCCCTGGCTTTTGTACGCAGGCTGCACACAGAACTGCTGACCGGCCTGGTGGGTGAAGCCCTGCTTTTGGCAAGCGGCTTTGGCGGCCTGTTCCTGAGCGTCACCGGCCTGATGGTGTGGTGGCCAACCCGCAAAAGCTTTCGCTGGCACTGGGTCGTGCCGCGCCCCAGGCCCGCACAGCTTCTAGTGCATTCACATCGCCACACAGGCGCTGCAGCGGCGGCACTGTTGGTCCTGGTGATTGCGACCGGAGGGGTGATGCTGTGGCAAAAACTCATCTGGCCGCTGTTGCCCCCGCTTGCGGTTGCCAGCCTGCCAGACAGACTCGAAACCGGGCTGGCTCCCCCTCCCTCGCAATTGCTCCTCAAGGCATCGGCAGCCGTAGCCGACGGCTGGCCCACCTATATCCGCCTGAGCGATGATGACAGCGCCACAGCCAGTGTTCGCTTCCGCCTGCCTGGCGAGTGGCATCCCAATGGCCGCACATCGGTTACCTTTGACCTTGCCACAGGGCAAGCCAACGTCAGCGAGCGCTCTGACCAGGCAGCCCCTGCGCGCAGGATAGTGAACCAGATGTACCCGCTACACTCCGGTTACGGCATGGGCTGGCTCTATGCCGCACTGATTTTTATCAGCGGTATCGCCATACTGTGGCTGGGGATCAGTGGCGGGGTGAGCTATTTGAAACGCCGCAAAGCCTGAACCGGCACTGACGACTGACTTCAGGTTGCAGTCACACCCAGCGATTCCATCTGCTCACCCAGCGCCAGCAACAGGGTTTGCAACTGGCTCTGTTCGTTCTCATTCAGCTCCCGCTTCAGCAACTTGCCGAGCCAGAACAGCAACTGCACCTGCTGCTTGCGTTCCAGCCCATCCAGCCAGCGCGACAGATCCTGGGTGGCCAACAGCAGGCTATCGCGGCGGGCGTGGTTGCGCAGCCGCACCTGATACCAGCTGCGCAGCGCGCGACCTGCAAGGGCGGTGGCGAACGCCTGATTTGCCACCGGCCCCAGCTGCCACTGTTCGTAACCGGGCACCTTTGACACCAGCTCAAAGGTGAGGGGATCGCGACCGGCAAAACCACCCGCCAGACCGCCAAGGGCGCCACCCACCAACGCCCCCAGCAACAGGGAGGCACCGCCGGTGGCGGCATCCACCACCAGCCCTGACATCACACCGGCACCAGCGCTGAGGGAGGTCAGGCGTTTGCGGGACAGCCCCCAGGCGCGCCATTCGTGGGCATCGGTCAGGTCAGTGGTGCGCAGGGCTTGCCATTCACTGTGCCAGTCGAGCTGGCTGTGGCCGTAGAGCCTGGCCAACTGTTTTTGCAGGTCGCGCTCGCGGCGTTGCAGTTCGCGGTTGTACTGGTCCAGGCCGGTGGCCCTGATGGTTTCCACCGCGCC